>CAYSPO010000011.1:7034-35558 GCA_964432945.1 uncultured Peptoniphilaceae bacterium | reverse complement strand
ATTGGCTTTTAAAAATATTTTTAATAGATTGTTTAATAATAGAGAAAATGAGTTTGCTAATATCAATGAAACAGTTCAAGTTATCGATAAGATAGATTTAGAAGAAGATTGGTTAAGACAGTTTGAAGATAAAAAGAAATATTTGCAATCTAAAATAAATTACTGGGATCAGTATGAAAAGGTCAAGAAAAATAGATATGAAAATGAAGATGGAGATATTATTAAGGTTGTAGACCAAGGATATATAAAATTACATAATGAATACTTTTTAGTTTGCGATCCAGTATCAGGTATAAGCTGGGATTTACCAGCATACATTAAGCCAGCGAGTGTAGGGGAATTTAAAGTTGAAACACTCATTATAGAAAGCCGAGATAAAGATTGCTTTAGCTCAAATACAAGAGTTAAGTTTTCTGAAAATAGGCCCACAGAATATATACAAGCATTACAAGGAAGGGAGAAACTTGAAAAAATAAAGTCTGAATATCTTTTTGGATTTTCTTCAGCAAGTGGATTTGTGGGAATAATGGACATTGAAACTAAAGAAAAGTATATTAATGAAATTAGTGATTTTCAAACGAAGAATCCAGATCTTAATTGGTATGATGATATGTTTTTAGAAAAATTAAATAAATCCAAAGATATGTTTCCAAATTGTAATAAAAACAAAATCAATTTTGCTTTTTATGAACTAGAAGATAAAAACTATTCTATTCCTATAATTTCCTTGCCTTTTAATAATATTGGCTCATATCCAGTATTTTTAGGATTAGATGAAAGAGGAAATTTACTAGAACTTATAATTCATTATATGGAAGTTGAGATTTAACTTTTCATCTATGTGACTATATTTTCCTTAATGAATTTATAAGGCCAAGTATGGTATATTTTAGATTATCATTAATAAAGTCTATGAAATGGAGAAAAGTATGGATTTGAAAAAGAGAATACAAAAGTTTAAAGAAATGGAATATGAATTTAACAAGGATTTCTATCAGAAATTAAAGCATTCCCAAAATCCTCATACCTTGTTTATTTCTTGTTCTGATTCAAGGATAGATTCGGAAACACTTCTGCAAGCAAAAGCTGGAGAAATATTTCATTTAAGAAATGTTGCAAATATAGTGCCAAGGCAAGATGAACCTGATGAGCATCCTTCTGCAGTATCGGCAATAGAATATGCAGTATGTGTTTTGGAAGTTGATAATATTATAGTTTGTGGTCATTCTAATTGCGGTGGGTGTGCTGCTATGAGAAAATTAGATGACTATAAAGAAAAATTACCTTATACTAGTGAATGGATTAGTCAAAGTATTTCAATTTCAGATTATATAAACCATAAATATCCTAATATGCCTGAAGAAGATAAGATTATAATGCTTGAGAAATTAAACGCTGTTCAGCAGTTAGATAATCTTATGACTTATGATTTTGTTAGAGAAAAAGTTGAGACAGGAGAAATTAATCTTAAGGCTTATTATTATGAGATAGGAACAGGTGTTATTTCAGTTTATGATTATGACAGTATATTTTCGGATATAATAAAAGAAATAACAACAAATAGAAAATATTGTTTAGAGGAAGAAGAGGCAGATAAAGAATGAAGAAGATTTTAATTACAGGTTTTGAACCATTTGGTGGAGAAAAAATTAATCCTGCCTACGAAGTAGTTAAAAATCTCGATAAAATAGATGGAGTTGAATTAATTAAATTAGAAATTCCAACAGTATTTCAAAAAGCACCTAAATTAATTTTTGATAAAATAGAAGAAGTTAAACCAGATGCTGTAATATCTATAGGTCAAGCCGGAGGTAGAACATCTATAACACCAGAAGTTATTGGGGTTAACCTCAGAGATGCTAGTATGGATGACAACGAAGGAAACCGACCAATAAATGAGCTTATATTCGAAGATGGAGAAGACGGTTTATTTTCAACTATAGGAGTCAGAGATATAGTTGATAATATAAAAAATGCTGGAATCCCAGCTGAACTTTCTTACACAGCAGGAACGTTTGTATGTAATGATGTTTTATATTCAGTTCTTTATTATATAAAGAAGAATAACTTAGATATAAAAGCTGGATTTATTCATGTTCCTTTTATATTAGAACAAGTTATTGATAAGAGAAACACGCCATCAATGACTTTAGAAAATATAATAAAAGGAATTGAAATAGCTATAAAAACTATAGCATAACAACAATTGTGCTATATGATATAATATTTATATGGGCACAAGATAAGGAGTGATTAATATGAAAAAGATATTACTATTATTAACTGTTAGTGTTTTATCGTTATACGGTTGTAATCAAACTACTGGAGAAATTAATGAAACTACTGAAAAAGAAGTAGGACAAGTAATTGAAAATGAATCAGAAAACCTAGAAACACAGGCTCAAGATACAGAAACTGAAAAGAATACTGTAGAAGAAACAGAGGAAAAACCTGTTGAAGAAACTGAAACAGAGCTTAAGTCTACTGAAATGGATGTAACAGAAAATAAAGAATCAATAAAAGATGAAAGTACTCTTAGAAGTGAAGCAATTGATTTAGCAGCAGAAGATTTACAAACAAGTCCAGATACACTAAAAGTATTGATTGCGCTTGTAAAAGAAGATAAAGTAGATTTAGATGTCTATTTTGAAGGAACCCTTTATGATTATGAAATAAAAAATTCTAAAATAGAGAAAAAAGAAATAGAAGCTGAACTTGAGCAAGATTTAATAGATGAATTTTTCATTGGTAATGATGCCTTAAGAATTGCCTTAGAAGATGCTGGTATCGACATTGATGAAGCAAATGATATAGATATTGAATTTGAAAATAAAAACGACAAATATTATTACGAAGTTTCTTTCGAAGATGAAACTAATGACTTTGAATATAAAATCGATGCAAGAACTGGAGAAATATTAGAAAAATCTATGTAAATATTTAAAAGGCTAGGTTTAACCTAGCCTTTTTATATTTAAGGTAAAACTATTTAAAGGTAACTGCAGTTCCAGAAATTGTTACCATAAGCATAGATTGTCCTATAACTTCATAGTCAACCTTACATCCAATAACTGCATCTGAATTCATTTGAGTTGCTCTTTCCTGAATTTCATTAATAGCTTCAATTCGTGCTTGAATAACTTCATCTTCGTAAGATTTACTTCTTCCACCTATAAAGTCTCTAATTCCAGCACTAAAGTCTTTAATAAAATTTATACCTGTGATTACCTCACCTGATACAATTCCTAGATACTCATCAATTTCTTTTCCTTCAATGGAATTAGTTGTTGTTATTAGCATATATGCTCCTTACTCTGTCATAGACATAGGTTCTAATAATTTATCAATCTCATCATTGCTCATTATTTTATCTTCTCTAACTATTTCCAAGATACCTTTTCCTGTATTTAGTGCTTTTTTTGCAATTTGAGCAGATTTTTCATACCCAATAATTGGAACAAGTGCTGTTACTATTCCTGTTGATTTTTCTATGTCTTCTCTCATTTTATCAGTGTTGGCGCTAATACCATCAATACAATTAACACTTAACGTTTTCATACCGTTATTTAGTATTTGTATAGATTCAAATATTGAGTGAAAGGCCATAGGTAAGAAGGCATTTAATTGAAGTTGACCACCTTCAACACAATAGTTAACAGTAGTATCGTTTCCAATAACTCTAAAAGCTATTTGATTAATTAATTCAGGTATAACTGGATTAACTTTTCCTGGCATAATAGAAGATCCATTTTGCTTGGAAGGAAGATTTATATCTCCAATCATTGTTCTTGGTCCAGAAGAAAGAAGCCTTAAATCGTTGGATATTTTAGATAAATTTATTGCAAGTATTTTTAGAGAAGATGATAGTTCAGTTAAGATATCTGCATTAGATGTAGCATCAATTAGGTTTAATGCTTTTATTAAATCTAATCCAGTTAACTCTCTCAGGCAAGGAACAATATTCTTTCTATAGTACTGACTTACATTTAAAGAAGTTCCAATTGCAGAAGCACCCATATTTATAACTGAAAGATCTTCAATGGCAAATCTAATTCTTTCAGAATCTCTTTTTAGAGCTTCTTTATAAGCACCGAATTCTTGACCAAGCCTCATAGGTATAGCATCCTGCATTTCTGTTCTACCCATTTTAATTATAAGGTCGAACTCTTTTTGTTTTTTAGATAAAGATTCAATTAAGTTATCTAAATCTTCTAATAATTCTTTAATCATAGATAGAGTTGCAAGCCTAGCCGCTGTTGGATAAGCATCATTAGTCGACTGGCTCATATTCAAATGGTCATTTGGATGAACTTTATTTGAACCTAATTTATAACCTAGGATTTCATTGGCTCTGTTGGCAATAACTTCGTTGGCATTCATATTTGTAGAAGTACCTGCTCCACCTTGGAATGGATCAACAATAAAATTATCATGTAAATTTCCAGAAATTATTTCATCACAAGCCTGGCATATTGCATCTTTATATTCTGTACTCAGCTTTTCATCTTGCCAATTAACTATTGCAGCAGCTTTTTTTACATAAGCAAATGAAACTATAAGCTTAGAATTAATTCTCCTGCCTGTTATATCAAAGTTTTCTTTAGCCCTTTGGCTATGAATACCATAGTAGGCGTTCACGGGAACTTTCATTTCACCGACTGAATCTCTCTCAATCCTATATTCCATATTACCTCCAATTATTATTTTATAAATTCATTATAACATAAAAAAAAGTCTCCTTGGACAGGAAACTTTTAGTTATTACAGCTCTCAACAAGAGAAATTATGAAGGATAGATATTATTTTATTAATTTTTCTATATAAGTAATAAATGAATTTACTGCGCTTTGCAAGAACTCTTTAGTATCATCGGAATTTATATTTCCATCTTCATCTAACACAGAACTAGAATTTCCTAGATAAAGCTCGGGCTGTTGCATAACTGGCATATTAAGGAATACTAAGTTTTGCCTAATAGAATGGTTAGCTCCAAAACCACTAAGACCTGATATTGAATGGCTGGCTACCATAGCTGGCTTATTATCCCAAATTGATTCGCCATACGGTCTTGATCCAACATCTAAAGCATTTTTTAAGGCAGCTGGAATGGTCCTATTGTATTCTGGAGTTACAAAAATAACAGCGTCTACTTCACTAGCTTCTTTTCTAAAGGATTTATAACTTTCTGGTCTTACGCTATCATCTTTATCTATATCTTCGTTATAAAGAGGTAGATTTCCTATTTCTAAATACTTTGCTTCGTAGCCTTCAGGTAGCATTTTAGCGATATTATCAGCCCATCTTTTAGAGTATGAATTCTTTCTTAAACTTCCTACTACAAATCCAATTTTTGTCATAACAAACTTCCTTTCACTTTGATAAAAAAATATTTCCTTTTTCAATTTTAATTGTATATTTAATAGATACCCTTTATAGATGTTTTAAATTATATGTTTATAAGTTTTTTATATATGTATGAGAAAAACAATAAATATAAAAATATTTTGGTAATTACAAATATATAGAATCGTTTGCATAAGTTATGTAGATATAGTTTTTATCATATAGTTAAAAATTATCAAAAATCATATGAATTATTTGTTTGAATTTAATCATCATTTAGAACTTGTTAGAGTATTTATAAAGTATTTTTCCAATAAATAAAAAGTTGTATCTTACTTGAAAGATAAACGATTGCATAGTATAGTGTAGGTACAAATAAAAAGAGAGGGTGGTTAAATGGAAAAAGAAAATAAAATTAAAATTGGCCTTATTCCTAGACTTGTAATTGCTATTGTACTAGGTATTTTAGTAGGTTTATATTTGCCTGTCCAAGTAACTCAAGTTGCAGTTACAATTTCGGCAAACTTTGGTAAATTTTTAAACTTTATAATTCCGCTAATGATACTTGCTTTCGTTACATCAGGTATATCAGAATTAGCAGAAGGAGCAGGGAAGCTACTTTTAGCAACTGTTTTATTAGCTTATATATCTACAGTTGTAGCTGGATCAGCTTCATATTTTATGTCTAACTCGCTATTTGGAAACTTTATATCTCCAGAAATGGCTGAACAAATTCAAGCAGCTACTGAAAATAATTTAGAAGCTATATTCACAATTCCGCTAAATCCAGTTGTAGATGTTACAGGTGCTTTAGTTTTAGCTTTTGTATTAGGACTTTGTATTTCTGTATTAAGACAAAGACAAAGTGGAGAAGTTTTATTTAATGCCATACAAGAATTTAGAGAAATTATCAACATGGTTTTAGCAAAAGCAATAATACCATTTTTACCTATTTATATCTTTGGTAATTTTGCAAATATGGCGTATTCAGGATCAGTATTCGCAATACTTTCTGTATTTATTAGAATATTTATTTGTATTATAATACTTCATTTGCTTTACTTATTAGTTTTATTCTTAATAGCAGGAAGTTACAGTGGTAAAAATCCACTTAAGTCATATAGAAAAGCGTTGCCAGCATATATGACAGCTATAGGAACTCAATCCTCAGCTGCGACTATTCCTGTAAACGTTGAGTGTAATAGAAAAATTGGTGTAAGCAAGCAAATAAGAGATTTTGTTATACCTCTTGGTGCAACTGTTCATATGCCAGGTTCTATGATAACTATCACTGCTTGCACATATACCTTATTAACTATGTTTGATTTACCAGTTAGCTATGGGCTAATTCTAAGATTTATTATGATTTTAGGAATAGCTATGGTTGCAGCTCCAGGTGCACCTGGAGGAGCAGTAATGTCAGCTCTTCCATTTTTACCAGTAGTTGGAATAGCAACTGATAGTCCACTTGCTACTATTCTAATAGCTTTATATATAACACAAGACTCATTTGGAACAGCATGTAATGTAACAGGCGATAACGCTATATCTATGATGGTAGAAAAAATTTATTATAAACATATAGTTAAAAAGCCTATTCCTGTTGAAGAAGATGAAGAAATAATAATAGTAGAATAAAAGATTCTTTTAAAAGTAGCATTAGTTAAATCTTGATGCTACTTTTTTGGTGAAAAAATCTGATTAATCAAGATAAATCTAAATTTTAAGACAATTTAGAAAGAACTTTCTTTAAAGTTAAAAGTTTTAATGTATAACAATACATATAGGCAAAATTTATAGATATTAAAAAAATACTTAAAATTGCACTTATTTCCTATAATTTACAGTTTATATTGGTAAATTTACCCCATTAAGATATAATTGGGCAAATTTTTATATAACTTATACATAAATACTATGCTAAAGCTAGATAAACATGTAAATTTTATTAAAATTATTTTCAAAAAGTTAAAGACATATTTATAAAGATTATCTATAAGAAAAACTATAAATTAATATTATCCGTGAACAGGGTATTTTCTTATATAATGATATTGTACTTATTATAATAATTTGAAAGGAGAAATTTATGGAAAACAAAAAGAATGAGAATATTAAGATGCTTGTAGGCGGAGCAATTATTGGTTTACTTGCAGTAATTCTCACAAAATTAGGAAATCCTGGCAATATGGGTCTTTGCTTAGCTTGCTTTTGGAGAGATATTGCTGGGGCATTAGGTCTTCATAGAGCGCCTGTTGTTCAATACATAAGACCAGAAATAATAGGTTTTATCTTTGGTGCATTTATTACATCTATGGCAACTGGAGAATTTAAATCTAGAGGAGGTTCCTCCCCTTTAATTAGATTTGTTCTTGGTATCTTTATGAATATAGGAGCATTGGTATTTTTAGGTTGTCCATTCAGACTAATTCTAAGACTTTCTAATGGAGATTTAAACGCAGTAATAGGTTTAGCTGGATTTATTGTTGGTATCCTTATTGGAATTGCATTTTTAAAGAGAGGTTATTCTCTTGGAAGAAATCATCCACAACATAAAATTTCAGGCTATATTATGCCAGCATTTGCAGTATTATTACTTATATTCTTAATAGTTAAACCAGATTTTATATTCTTCTCAACTGAAGGACCTGGATCAAAACATGCACCAGTACTAATTGCATTATTAGTAGGTTGTGTGGTAGGTTTTATTCTTCAAAGGACAAGACTTTGCTCAGCAGCAGCTTTTAGGGACTTATTCTTAATAAAAAATACTCACTTCCTATGGGGAATAGTTGGTATGTTTGGAGCAGCTTTGATTGCTAATTTAACATTTGGTGGAAGCTTTAACTTAGGTTTTGCTGATCAACCAGTTGCTCACTCAATGCAAATTTGGAACTTCTTAGGAATGACTCTTGTTGGTCTACTATCTATTATACTTGGTGGTTGTCCAATTAGACAAACAATTTTATCTTCCGAAGGTGATGCAGACGCAGGAATTACAATTTTTGGTTTAATGGTTGGAGCAGCAGTAGCTCATAACTTTGGGTTAGCCGCTTCACCTGATGGTGTACCAGTTAATGGACAAATCGGCCTAATTATATGTATAGTTTTAACGTTAATAATTGCTTTTGCAGCAAGTAGAGGAGTTGAAGATTAATGGAAAGATTAGATGTAACAGGATACTCATGTCCAGAACCAGTTATTAGAACTGAAAAATTAGTTAAAGAAGGAAAAACAGAATTTGAAGTCTTAGTAGATACAAATGTATCTAAGGAAAATGTAGCAAGATTTCTAGAAGAAGTTGGCTATACAGTTACAACTTCTTCTGAAGGTTCAAATTATCTTGTTAGTGCTAAAAAATAAATGGAAAATATATTTACCTTCTATACTGTATCTGAAGTTCTTAAGTTTGAGAAAGTTTTAAAAGCTAATAATATTAGCGTTAAATTAATGCCAGTTCCTAGGAGTTTAAGTACCTCCTGTGGAACATGTGCTTTAACCGAAATGAAAGACCTCGACGAAATTAAAAAATTAATAGATGAAAAAAAACTGGTATACGATGAAATTCATGAACTTCAGTAAGGAAAGCGGGCAGCTTTATCTGCCTGCTTTTTTTATGAGCTTAAATGGGTAATATTAAAACTAAGGATGTGATTAATTATGTGTGGAAGATATTTTCTAGAAAATGATATTTTAGATCAGTTGGAACAAAAAGGTTATAAATTAAGTAATGAGATTAAAGATATTAGTTTTAATACTATTTATCCTTCCAATATGGGACTCTATATAGATTCTTTTGATGAAAAATATGTAAAAGCTGCTAAATGGGGGTTTTCAATAAAGGATAGGTCAAAACTTATAATTAATGCGAGAAGTGAAACTGTTACTGAAAAAAGAATGTTTCAAAAAGCTTTTGAAGAAAGTAGAATTATAATAATTATGTCATATTTTTTTGAGTGGAATAGCATCAAGGAGAAGTACACTCTTAATAGGGAAGATGATAATCTTATTTATACAGGTGGTTTATTAAGAAACTTTAACGGAGTAGATACTTATACTATGCTAACTACTCTTTCAAATTCTTCTATGAAAAAAATTCATCATCGTATGCCCCTTATTTTAGAAGAAGATATGATAGAGGATTGGCTTTTCGATAAGGATAAGGCTAAAAAGATGTTAGAAAGTAGTTCAGCTGAGTTAAAATATACAACGGATTTTGAACAACTCACTTTATTATAAATATATTTTATAAACTTATAAGCTATAAGTATCCATAAGGATTGTTTATAGTAATAGAGTTTAATTAAATTTTCTTTAATTTATTTAATAATTCTCAACTTTTGATACACTAATTAGTGTGAGAAAAATAACATTGGAGGAATTTATGTCTGTAGATATTAGAAAAGAATTACCAGAAATCTTTAATGACTTCGCAGAAGCTAGACAAAATGCTTTTTTAGGAATTAAAGAAATTAAGGATCAAGGAATACCAGTAATAGGAGAATTTTGCACTTTCTTTCCAAGAGAAATTGCAACGGCAGTAGGTATTTATGTTGCTGGTCTTTGTCAAGAAAGTGATGAAACAATACCAGTAGCAGAAAAAGACCTTCCAAAAAACTTATGCCCTTTAATTAAAGCAAGCTATGGTTTTGCAATAACTGATAAATGTCCATTCTTCTATTTTTCAGATCTTGTAGTTGGTGAAACTACTTGTGATGGAAAGAAAAAAATGTATGAAATGATGGGACAATTCAAGAATGTTCATGTAATGGAACTTCCAAACTCTAGAAGTGAAGACGGAAGGAAAATGTGGAAAAATGAGATAATTAAATTGAAAGATTTAATTGAAGAACAGTTTAATGTAGAAGTTACTGATGAAAAGTTAGATAAAGCTATAGAAATTGAAAATGCTGTAAGAAGTGCAACAAGAGATTTTTATGAAATGATGAAAGCTGATGAACTTCCAATGACAGGTCTTGAATTATGGCATGTTATATCATCAGTGCAATATACTTTAAATAGAGAACAAGTTATAGAAAACTTAAAAGAAGCTAAAGCTGCTGTTGAAGCTGAGCCAAAGAATATTACAGGAAGGCCAAGAATACTTATCACAGGTTGTCCTATTGGAAAGGCAACAGAGAAAGTTATTGAAGCAGTAGAAGATAATGGTGGAATAGTAGTTTACTATGAAAACTGTGGTGGAGCTAGGGAAAAAGAAGAAGATGTTGATGCTAATAATCCAGATAGATATCAAGCCTTAGCTGACAAGTACTTAAATATTGGTTGTGCTTGTATGAGCCCTAATGAGCCAAGAATGGATTTAATTACTCAAAAAGTAGAAGAATATAAAGTTGATGCAGTATTAGATATGCACCTACAAGCTTGCCAACCTTTCCAAGTTGAGTCATTTAATGTAAAGAAACTTTGCCAAGAGAATTTAGATATCCCATATATGGCAATTGAAACAGATTATTCAGATTCTGATAAAGGTCAGCTAGGAACAAGAATTGCTGCCTTTGTTGAAATGCTATAAAATTTTATAAGGTCAGATAGTTAATGCTATTTGGCCTTTTTTATTTAATAAATAAAAAGTTTGAGTTAGAAGTATATGATATATTAATTTTGGTGATTAGATGATTAAATATAAAATAGAAAAAATAGATGGAGTAGAATTTATTTTTGGATATAAAGATACTAAATTAATTTTCTTGGATATAAGTGAAAATGAAGAATTTATAAGGAGAACTTTTAAAGGCGAAGCCTTTGAAAAAAGTAAAGATAAATTTCCAGCTATTAGACAGGTTAAGGAATATTTTCAAAAGGAAAGAAAAGTATTTAATTTAGATATATCTTTAAAAGGAACTGATTTTCAAATTAAAACTTGGAAGGCTATATCTTCTATTCCTTTTGGCAAAACTAAAAGTTATAGTGAAATAGCAGAGGAAATTTCTAATCCTAAAGCATATAGGGCAGTTGGAAGTACAGCAGGGCTAAACCCAATAATGATAGTGATTCCTTGCCACAGGGTGACAACAAAAGATTATAAAATTACTGGATTTAGGGGAGGAGTAGACCTAAAAAAGAAACTCTTAGACTTTGAAAATGAATGTAAGAAAAAATAAACTCCTCTATAAAAGAGAAGTTTATTTTTATTGAAAACTATTTAAGGCAGGTCTTATTCTTATTCCTATTAAATATGAAATAAAAGCTTTAATTAAATCTCCAGGTATAAAGATTAAAAATCCTGCTTTCATAATTTGTATTAAATTCATATTTGCACCATTTATATTATTTAAAACATAAGCCATATAAGGCAAACCTAAAATATAAGGAGTAATAGCAGTTATTAAAATAGCTATAATGAAATCTCTATTAGTTTTTTCTGACTTACTAAAGAAAAGGGATCCTAAAAAACCAGCTATGGCAAAACCTATTATAAATCCAAAACTAGGCATAGCTATTATTCCTACTCCATTGAATAAGAGTTTCAAAACCATATGAATAACCATTGCTAATAAAGCATCTACTGGAGACAGAACTACTGCACTTATATTTACTATTGCTGTTTGCATGGTTATAGGAACGGGGCCCAAAGGTAATTGGAATAATCCTGCTATATATGTAATTACTGCAAACATTGATATTTTTACTATTCTTTTTATATTCATTATTTTAATTCCTTCTTTTTTATTTTCGTTTGGCCAAATGTTAGTAATTTGACTTGACCGTTTTTTAGTTCAACTATAAGCTCACCTTTAGAGCTTATATCTTTTGCTATACCTTCAAAATCTTTATCGTTAATTGTAAAAGTTATATCTTGTCCTAGATTTAAGCATATTTTGGAGTATTTCTCTATAATATCTTTTTGGGAGTCTTTTATTGCAATAAAATTTTCTATTATTTTAGAGATTAAAATATTAGCGTCAAAATCTTTTGGTAATTTTGAGAAAACTGGCCCAGCTATGTCTTTTAAATCTGTAGCTAGAATTCCTTCATTGATTGTAAGATTAATTCCTATTCCACAAGTAATGTAATCAACTTGACTTGTTTCCATATTAAAGCTTCCTTCAGTGAGAATACCTGCGACTTTTTTACCTTCGTAAAATAAGTCATTAACCCATTTTATTTGTAAATCAATATCGTATAATTCTTTAAAAGTTTCTGCTACACTAACACCAATAGCCATAGTTAAAATTGATGCATCAAAGGTAATATTATCTGGCTTATAAGAATAGGAAAAATATAAACCACCTTTTGGAGAATAAAAAGTTTTTCCGAATCTTCCTTTTCCATTACTTTGCTCTTTACTTATTATCAGGCAAGAATTTTCTCCTTTTCCCATTATTTCTTTGGCTAAAGCATTTGTCGAGGTTGATAGTTCATATATCTCAATATAAGACTCATTGAAAGGGTATGGGAGAAGGTATCGAATATTATCTTCACTAAGTTTTGTTGATGTTTTTTCTAAAATATAACCTTTAGCTGCTAGGCTTGTAATTTTATTTCCGTCATCTTCTAAGTTTTTAATGGCTTTCCAAACTGCAGTTCTTGATATGCCTAAAGCCTCAGCTATAAGCTGACCAGATATAGGTTTGTTTTGATTTTCTCTTAGTATTTTTAATACACTATATGTCGTTTTCATATATTCCCCCCCTGATTGTAAAAAGTATAGATAAAAAACGGAGTATTGTCAACTAAAATTAAAATAGGTTAACATAAGGTGTAAAAAAACAACCAAGTAGAATTCTTGGTTGTTTTGATATTCTATGCTTCTTGTCCTTTTACATAATTATAAAGAGTCTTAACAGGAACTCCTGTTGCTCCATAAGCCATATAACCGTACGTACTGTCAGTCCAAGATGGTCCAGCTATATCTAAGTGTACCCAATCTTTTCCTTCTGTAAAATGCTCTAGAAAAGCTCCAGCAGTGATTGCTCCAGCTCCTCCTGGGATGGAGTTTTTAAGTTCTCCAACTTCTCCCTTAAGCATTTCTCTGTAATCATCATTTAAAGGAAGTTGCCAAATACCTTCGCCTGTCATTTCACCAACAGATTGAAGATTATCAAGCATTTCTTGCTTATTAGTTGTTGCACCAATCATTTTAGTACCAAGAGCAACTATACAAGCTCCAGTTAAGGTAGCAACATCTATAATTTCTTTTGAGTTTACTTTAGTAGAAGCATAATAAATAGCATCTGCAAGAGTAAGTCTTCCTTCTGCATCTGTATTACCTACTTCAATAGTAGTTCCTTTCATAGAGCTAACTATATCTCCGTTTTTATAAGCACCACCAGAAATCATATTTTCACAGCTTGCTACAAGTCCAACAACATTTTTCTTGACACCTTGTTTTGCGATTGAATAAATAGCTCCTATAACTGATGCTGAACCAGCCATATCAGATTTCATAGTTGCCATGCTATTAGCAGGTTTAAGAGCATATCCACCTGAGTCATAAGTTAGACCTTTTCCAACAAGGGCAGTAGCTTCTTTATCTTCACCTTCTGGAAGGTATTCCATAATTATAAAACGAGGATCCTTTGATGAGCCTTCAGCTACAGCTAAAAATGCTTCCATTCCAAGTTCTTGGATTTCAGCTTTATCAAGTATACTAACTTTTACTCCAACTTCTTCAAGATTTTCTTTTGCAAAGTTAGCTAGAGTTTCAGGATACATATCTATTGAAGGAGTGTTCACTAAATCTCTTGCTATATGGTTACCTTCAGTTATGATTACTGCTTCATCGATAGCAGCTTGGTCACATTCATTTGAGTTAATTCCAACTGTTTCGATATAAATTTCTTTAGCTTCTTTTTTGTATTTATCAAAAGAATAAGTGCTATGAAGCAATCCTTCTACTGAACATTGGCCAACAGTTTTTTCACTAAGTGAACCAAAAGCTTTTATATTTAGGCTAGCTTCTTTAATTCTATTTGAGTTTAAGATATTACCTGCCTTAAAAGCTGCATTTCTTATAGTGTCAGTAGTTAGTTTTTCTTCTTTTCCAAGTCCTACAACAATTATATTTGAAGAGCCAGGCCCTAGGTTAGTAAAGCAAGTACCAGACTTGGCTTCGAAACCACTTTCATTGGCGTATGCCTTAAGTTCATCGTTAAGCATATCAAGTTCTGCTTCTTGTAGTGCATAGTAAATCTTTACATCAAATTCATTTGAATTGATTATTTTCATAGATTTCTTTCCTCCTTGTTACTATTTATTTTAAGTCTATTCTTATTATACCTCAAATAGATTTAGATACAACAAAAGAGCCTTATAGGCTCTTTATTTGAAATTATTATTCTTCTTCTTCTGATTCTGTTTCATCAACAGTTGGAACATCTTGTGCTTCTGCTGTTTCATCTAGTTCTAAGTCTTCTTCTGACTCTTCTTTTGGTTCATCTAAGGTAGCAACAAGTTCATCAGCATCAGTTAAGAATGTAATTTTATCGTTACTAAAGATATCTAAATCACGAACAAGCACTTGATCTCCATATTGCATATCTTGAACATCATAGTTAGCTGTTTGTGGTAAATCAACAGGTAAACATTCGATTTCTACTTCACCAACATGTTGTGAAAGAACTGAAGGTTGTAATCTTATTTCATCTCTGTTATCTAATACAACTTGTACTGTTACTTTTAGAGTTTCTGACATATCAACCATTAGGAAATCAACATGAGTATATTGATTTTTGTATGGATGTTTTTGAACGTCTCTAATAAGTACAGGTTGAGTTTTTCCATCGATCTCTAAGTCAATAATTGTACTAGTTCCAGCTTCTAAATAAGCTTTGTCTAGGGCAGTTTCGAAAACAGAAACAATTAGATTTTCTTTTTCTTTACCATATACAACTGCAGGGATTTGTTTTTCCCCTCTTAATTGTCTTGATTTGTTTGACCCAATACCTTCACGTAGATTAGCTTTTAGCTTAATATCTGCCATAGGTACCCCTCCTTCTCAAATATTTTGCATACAACACACTATACCAAAATTTAAATGTTTTGTCTATAAGAGTTGAATTATAAGCAATAAGATGATACCCGGTAATCCTAATGCTCCTACAATTAAACAGTTTATAAAATTTAAGGCTATAGAGATGCCAAAAATTCCACCGAAAAAATTAAAGGTAGCAAGTAAGATTAGCCCTCCTAAAGAATTTGCTACTAGCTTAAAAATAAATGATAGGGACTTTCCTACTATTTTTGCAATAAGAGCAACTAAAATTATACCTGTTAACCAGTATAATATAACCATTTTATCACCTTCTTCTTACAATTATATATCTTAGAAAATGAACTTGCAAGATAATTATCAAAATGAACATTTTCAATAGTAACTATGTTATAATTTTGGGTGAGGTGAAGAAGTGAGCTCATTAGACAGTAATTTAGGAAAAAGAAAAAGCAGAAGAAACAAAAGAAACAAAATAAATGCCAAGAGAAAAAAACGCTCTAAGCCAATTTCAGTTCTTGCAATTTTGTTAGCTGTTTTTGCTATAACTATATATGTATATTTTTCAAAGGCTCTAGAAAAAGGAAAAGCTGATGAAATTATAACCCCAAGTTATAATGAGGTTAAAAAAAGCAAGCAAGAACTAGATGGAATTAATATTTTAATATCAAATTTCAATGTCAATCAAAAGAAAGAAATGATCGGTCAAGATGTTTACACTGAAACTGATAATGAAGAAATAGCTAGAAATATAGTTCTTAATCCTGGCATTTTAGATAATAATGTTAAATATTATTTGAGAAGAAAAGGAATTGATTTTTCTCAGGTAGGTCTTGTGTATTACAATCTCAAAGATAATACATATATGGGATTAAATGAGAGTGAAGAATTCTTAGCAGCAAGTACGAGTAAGGTTCCGATGGTTATGTATTTATATGACTTAGCTTATGAAGGAAGCATTGATTTAGACCAAATGTTAATGGTTGGAGAAAATCATATAGAAGAGGGGACTGGAATTATTCAAGATGATGGCCCAGGCTCTACCTATACTCTATATGAGCTTTCTGAGTTAGCTATAACACACTCAGATAATGTTGCTACAAATATGATATATGGTTATTTAGGTGAATTTAATGGGGAATACCTGTTAGATACTTTGTCAAGAGAATATGGACTAAGCACTTATGAGGGAAATTATTTAACTCCAGATGATGCTATTATGATTATGAATAGGCTTTATAAAAATGAGTATGGCAATCCATATTATTATGATTTGATTGATCACATGGAAAATACTATTTATAATGAGTACTTTACAAAAAATATAAATGAAGAAAATATTGCTCATAAAACCGGCGATTTTGACGGATACTTTAATGATATAGGTATTGTTTATGATGAAAATAGTCCTTACGCTTTTGCTGTGTTCACAAATAATGTCCCTGATGCGATAAGCGTCTTAAATGACTTAGGTGAAATTGTTCATAGTTGGCATATAGGAGAGTAAAACAAAAAAATGGAGTAGTACCAGATTTTCTGGTGCGACCCCATTTTTATTTACTAAAAATTAATTGTCTGTAAGAGCGGATTTTACTGCTGCCTTAAAACCTTCGCTTGTTTTAGTTGCCCCAGCAATATAGTCAACATCATAAGTATTAGCTTCAATCATATCCTTAGTTAACTGCTCAATAGCTTGATCTGCAAGTTCAGGACTATCCTTATGTTCTGCTGTTATAGAAGTTATTTTTCCGTCGGTGTTTACTTCAACATTTACTTTAATACTAGCGTCCTCATTATAACCAACAGCTTCTCCAGTATAATTACCTTCTTTGAAATTGGTTGGAGCACATGCTGCTAAGATGTATAATAGGGTTAGAATAATAGATATGCTTTTAATCTTTTTCAAATATAACACCTCCTATTGGTGTTATTATACAAGTTTATATCCAGTAAATCAATAAGAGGTGGAAATGAGACCTATATATAATAGTTTAATAAATAGAAAAGAAGTAGTTAATTTTAGAATGCCTGGCCATAAGCAAAAGATAACTTGGGATAATATGAATAAAATAGATGTTACAGAAACTTATGGAACGGATAACCTTCATGATGCTCAAGGCATAATTAAAGAGTCCTTAGATTATATTAAAAACGTCTACAATACTAAAGAAAGTCTATTCATAGTAAATGGTTCAACTAGTGCTATTCATATAGCAGTTTTATCAAGTAGTTCCCCGGGAGATGAGATATTAATTCAGAGAAATTCTCATATGGCCAGCTATCATGCTTTGATTTTAGGAAAACTTAAACCTACTTATTTTTCTCCAAGAGTTAGTAATTCAACTATTGGACAGATAGATATAGAAGAGTTTAATAAGTTAGTGGAAGAAACTAAGGCTAAGCTAGTCTTATTTACTTATCCTAGCTTTGAAGGTTATGCTTCAGACTTGAGGAAATTAATTGAGATTGCCCATGATAAAAAAATGATTGTTATAGTTGATGAAGCTCATGGTGCACATTTGAGTTTTACTGACAGGCTTATTCCATCATCACTTGATCTTGGAGCTGATTTAGTTATACAGTCTGTTCATAAAACTCTACCTGCCCTTACTCAAACTTCCCTGCTTCATATTAATTCAAATAGTGTAGACATCTCTTCTATACATGAGTTTGCAAGAATAATGCAAACATCCTCGCCTTCATATGTTTTAATGGAATCTATAGAAAGAGCTGTTGACTTTATGGATAGTGAAGAAGGCAGAGCAAAACTAGATAGGGTAATTGACTATGCAGAAGAATTTTATGAAAAATTAAAAGAAATACGTGGAATCTCTATGCCTAAGACTGATTTTTATGGAAAAGATATAACTAGATTTCATTTTGGAAT
The DNA here is from genome assembly GCA_964432945.1 of uncultured Peptoniphilaceae bacterium. GTDB lineage: Bacteria > Bacillota > Clostridia > Tissierellales > Peptoniphilaceae > CAYSPO01. The sequence goes on along the minus strand of CAYSPO010000011.1, from coordinate 17,376 downwards.
GGCTGGGTATACAGGAGATGAATTAGGGAGAATTCTTTATGATGAGTTTAGTATAAATATAGAATATTCTGATTATAATTATATAATTGGAATTATTACTGTATTAAATGAAAAAGAAGATTTTGATAAGCTTCTTAGTGCCTTAAAAGAATTATCTATAAGAAGAGAAGTTAAAGAATTCAGAGAAAATCTTGATGAAATAGAGCCAGATATTGTCATGAATATATCAGATGCTTTTTATGCTAATAAGAAAAAGGTTATTATGAAAGAAGCGATTAATAAAATAAGTGGTGGTTTTATAATTCCATATCCTCCAGGAATTGCTTTAATTGCACCAGGAGAAAGAATTAAAAAAGAGCATATAGATAGAATAAATATCTATAGAGCTCATAATATAAATGTACTTAACGATAATAGGATAGAGGTTATTGATGAATAAATTTATTGTTTTTGAAGGACCTGATGGATGTGGAAAAACAACTATATTAGACCTAGTAGAGAAATATTTTATTGAAAACAAAATAAATCATATTAGAACTAGAGAGCCTGGTGGTACAAGTCTTGGAGAGGAAGTTAGGGAAATTGCTTTGACTTCTAAGTCTAATATATCTCCAATGACAGAAGCCTTTTTAATGGCAACCTCAAGGTCTCAATTAGTAGATGAGTTAATAAAGCCAAGCTTAGAAAATTCCCATGTATTAACCGATAGATTTGTTCCGTCTTCTTTAGTTTATCAAGGAGTTGCTAGAGGTATCGGAATCGAGGTTATCAAAGAACTTAATGATTTTGCCTTAAAAGACTTAAGACCAGACTTAACTCTTTATTTTGCAATAGATTATGAAAACTCTCTTAAAAGAAAGCAGCTTAGGGGTTCTACTGATAATATTGAAGATGAAGATGAAGAATTTCATAGGAATATTCACCAAGGATATGAAATAGTATATAATATGTATAAGAACCATTATAATATAGTTAAGATAGATGCATCAAAAGGAATAGATGAAGTTTTTAAACAAGTAATGGAAGTTTTAGAAAGAGGAGGCATATAAATGAAATTAGTAATAGCTATTGTTCAAGATGAAGATGTTGGGTTTTTAATGGATGAGTTGATAGAAAATGATTATAGAGTAACAAAATTTGCTTCTACAGGTGGATTTTTGAAATCAGGAAATACTACAATATTTATTGGAGTAGATGATGAACTTGTTGATGACTGTTTAGAGATTATTAAGGAAAACTGTTCTTCTAGAACATCAACAACTACAATGATGAATGTATCTACACCGGCTGAAGTTTATTCTAGTGTACCAATAGAAATTCAAATTGGTGGAGCAACAGTTTTTGTAGTAAATGTTGAAGACTTCTTAAGGATTTAATGGAAACTTTAAAAAGTCAGCTTAAGGAAAATAGGACTTCTCATACTTATATTTTCCAATCTAATGACCTTGAACTAGCAAAAACAAAGGCTTATGATTTTATAAAAGAATTAATGCCTGATGATGAGCTTGAAAAATCAATGCAAAGAGATTTAATGGTTCTAGAAGCAAGTGGTAAAACTATAAAAATTGAAAGTGTTAGAGAAATGATTAAATTTTTTCAATCTAAACCCTTTCATTCAGAATTTAAGTTTGCTCTTATTGAAGATGGAGCAAAGCTTAATGTGCAGTCTTCAAACGCAATGTTAAAAATTTTAGAAGAACTGCCAAGTTATGGAAAGATTATTATTCTAGCTCAAAATGCTTACGAACTTTTGCCGACAATAAGGTCAAGGTGTCAACATGTTAATATAGAAGCTAGGGTATCTTATGATATTGATGTAGAATTTGTAGAAGGTCTAGTTGAAGCTTTTCTTTATAAAGACCTTGGAGTAATTGTTAGAAATAAAGAAAAAATTGAAAATCTAAAAGATAAAGGTGAAGAGTTTTTTTCTGTTGCTATTGACCATCTTACAAGATTAAGATTAAATGAAAATAACTTTGATGATATAATAATAGAAAAATCTATAGATAGAGCGATTGAAGTAAGCTCTAACTTAAATAATAATGTGAATTTTTTACTTAGTGTAGAATATTTTGCACTAGGTTTTATAGAATAGAGGACAACATGAATAATGTAATAGGTGTTAGATTTAAGAAATCAGGTAAAGTGTATTACTTTGATCCTTTAGATTTAACTTTTGAAAGTGGAGAAAATGTAATAGTTGAAACTAAAAGAGGCATTGAATTTGGGGAGTGTGTTATCCCAAATATTACTGTTCCAGATGAAGAACTTGTAGCTCCGCTAAAACCAGTTATAAGAAAAGCAGATGAGCTGGATAAAATTATTCATAAAGAAAATTTAAAAAAAGCTCAAGATGCTTTTGATATTTGTAATATAAAAATTGGGGAACACAATATGGATATGAAATTAATTGGATCAGAATACACTTTTGATAATAACAAATTAATTTTTTATTTCACTTCTGATGACAGGGTAGACTTTAGAGAGCTTGTTAAAGATCTAGCTTCAATATTTAAGTTAAGAATTGAACTTAGACAAATTGGAGTAAGGGATCAAACAAAAATAATTGGTGGAATGGGTATTTGTGGTAGAGTAGTTTGTTGCCATCAATTTATGCCTGAATTTGAGCCTGTTACTATGAATATGGCTAAAGATCAAGGCCTGTCTTTAAATCCTGCAAAGATTTCTGGAGTTTGTGGTAGATTAATGTGTTGCTTATCATTTGAACACCACAATTATGAAGAGTCAATTAAAAAAATGCCTGAATTAGGAGACAAAGTAAATACTCCAGAAGGCTTAGGAGAAGTTATAGACTTAAGGGTTTTTAGGGAGAGAGTTAGAGTTAAACTCAAAAATGCTGAAGGTGATTTTTATACTCAAGAGTTTCATATAGATGAACTAAAAATTCTTAACAATAAATGTTCAGGTTCTTGTTGTAAAGGTGAAAATGAAAATTAATGATAAAGCTTATCAAAACGGCTTTAGTTTGACATTTCAAAGCCCCTTTTGTATAATTTAAATATCAAATATGGAGGTGGAAATTATGGCACATAAAATTGATGAATCTTGTATAGCTTGTGGTAGCTGTCAACCAGAATGTCCTACTGGATGTATTTCAGAAGGAGAAATCTATGTAATCGATGCAGATGAATGTATTGACTGTGGAGCATGCGTAGAAGTATGCCCAACTGGATCTATCCACGCAGAATAATACATAACAGGAATGAAAAGCTCTTCTTTGAAGAGCTTTATTTTTTTGGAGAATTAAATATGGATATTATACCAGGAACAAATTACAAAATTTTACAGTCCGAAAGTCATTTTAAATTCGGAGTTGACTCAGTTATCTTGTCATCTTTTGCTAAAATGAAAAAAGGAAAAACGATTATTGATATTGGAACTGGGGTAGGAATTCTTGCTCTTAGATGTCATTATCTTTATAAACCTAGTTATTGTTACGCTTTTGAAATACAAAAAACATTGGCATACTTGGCTGAAAAATCTGTAGAAATTAATAAGATTGAAAATATAGAAATAATTAATAAAGATATTCGAGAAGGTTTTGATAAAGAAGTAGATTATATAATAACAAACCCACCATATATTGAAGTTGGTAGGGGCATAGAGAATATTAATCCTGCTAAGCACATAGCTTTTCATGAATGCTGTCTAAATCTTGATGATATTTTTTCTTTTGCGAAAAAGAATCTAAAGTTTAGAGGACGATTATTTATGGTCAACAGAATTTCTAGGTTAGTTGATGTTATGGAAATCTCAAGAAAATACGGGATTGAACCCCATAGACTTAGACTTGTGTCATCTTTTTCAGAAGATAAACCTTACCTATTTATGGCAGAGTTTATAAAAGGTGGAGGGAAAAATTTTCTTGTAGAAAAAAACTTAGTAATATACAATGATGACAAAACTTATACAAAGGAGTTAATGGATACATATTATGGATAGAGGTAAACTTTATATAATCGCTACACCTATTGGAAACCTTGGAGATTTGAGTCCAAGGGCAGTGGAAACTCTTAAAAATGTAGATATAATTTTATGCGAAGATACAAGGCATTCAGGTAGATTGCTTAATCATTTTGAAATAAATAATAAACTTATGAGTTACCATGAGCATAATGAAAAACATAGATCAGACCAATTGTTAAATGACATTATAGCAGGGAAAAATATCGCTATCATATCAGACGCAGGAAGTCCCGGTATATCTGATCCAGGAGCTATTTTCGTTGACCTTGCTCACAAAAGTAATATACAAGTTGTGCCAATACCAGGTCCAAGTGCAGTTATTAGTGCTGTATCGGCTTGTGGATTTTTATCTGGAAGATTCCAATTTATAGGCTTTTTATCAAGGAAAGCTAGCGAAAAGAAAATGGAAATAGAAAATACAATTAACTATTCAGGTCTTTCAATTATTTACGAATCTCCTAATAGACTTCTAGCTACTTTAGATTTAATAAAGGATATTTGCCCTCAAAGACAAGTAGTTGTGGCTCGAGAACTAACAAAATTAAACGAAGAAATATTTAGAGGAAGTGTAGAAGAAGCTTGTAATCATTTTTCTGAAGGAGTTAAAGGCGAAATAGTAATAGTTTTAGATGAATTTCATATTGAAGAAAAAATTGATATAGAAAAAGAACTTATAAAAAAACTGGATCAAGGCTATTCAAAATCTCAAGCTGTAAAAATCGTATCTAAAGAGTTTTTTATAAGTAAGAATGAAGTATATGATGTTAGCATAAGTATTCTTAATAGAGATTGATGAATTACAAACTTATGTTAAAATAATATTAGAAAAATAGGAGGGGAGCTTATGATTACAGAAAAAGGTTTAAATACATTTAGAATTAATGATTTATGCATTTCTTGTGGGAGTTGTGTAGATGTTTGTCCAGTGAATGCAATTTCGGAAGGTGAAAAAAGATATGTTATTGACGAAGGAAAATGTTTAATTTGTTCTAGGTGTCTTGAAGAATGTCCAGTTCAAGCAATGGATCCTGTTGTTGATGGAAAGCTATATGAAAGAAATCTTGCATAGTTCAGAGAGGCCTGCTTAGAGGCCTTTTTTTATTTATTTTTTTCTTAACTTAGGATTAAATCCTATTTTAGTATGGTATAATTATATTAGAATAGGAGGACGATATGAATAAATTTAAGAAAATATTATTCGCTATTTCACTTATTATAACCTTACAAACTAATGTCTATGCACAGGAAAATGAAAGCATAGATATGATGATATACATGAAAGAAGATATACATACAATTGCCAGAGATAAAGCTGATGGTGATCCTGTTAAATATATTGAAGCACTAAGATCTGAAGCTAATAAAAGCCAAGCAGGATTAATTGAGTTTTTAAAATCTACTGAAGGTGTTGAATACTATGAGTCTTACTTTATCTCTAATTTAATTCATCTTAAAGCAGATAAGGAAGTTTTTCAAGATATCAAAGCAAGAGACGATGTTTCTTCTATTGAATTAAATGAAAAGCAAGAATCATCTGGGGGTGAAATTACAAATCTTTCTGGAAGCCTAAGTGAATATAATTGGAATACAGATTTAATGAATATTGATAAAGCAAAAAAACTATATAATGTAGATGGAACAGGAGTTACAATTGGTTTTATAGATTCGAAAGCTAATTTTAGTCATCCAGAAATTTCCAATAACTTTAGAGGTTATATTGGAAATGGAGAGATTAATGAGAGTGGTAACTATTTTGACGCTTTAGGAGGGGAGGTTAAGCGCCTTGACCACGGAACTGCAATTGTAAGTATTGCAGTAGGAAAAGAAGGTAGTGAAGTAGGTGGAGTTGCTCCTGGGTCTAAATGGATTTTAGCTAGAACATTTGATGAAAACAATAGCACAAATGATGTAGTATTAAGAGCTGCTGAGTGGATGATGGCTCCAGGTGGAGATCCAAGTAAAAGACCTGATATTATTAATAATTCTTGGGGAGGAAAAAATAACGAGGAAAAATGGTTTGAAGATATACTTCAATCTTGGTCTGATTTAAATATAATTTCAGTTTTTGCATCAGGGAATATGTTTGATAAAAAGGCAGGGCCTGGTTCAATTGAAAATCCTGCTTGTCTTGATGGGGCTTTCTCTGTGGGAGCTATAGATAAAAATAAAAATTTATGTGAATTCTCAAAAAGAGGACCTGCTCCAATGAAACCTTCCATTATTAAGCCTGAAGTAGTTGCACCAGGAGAAGAGGTTCATGTGGCTACAGGTTCAAAAATTTATGGGGAGATTAGGGGAACAAGCGCGGCAACTCCTCATATAACAGGAATATTTGCCTTATTAAAAGAGCTTAAGCCTGAAGCTAATATAGATCATCTAAAAAGAGCTATAATAGAATCTTCTGAACCTTTAACATCCAGTGAATATCCTAATATACCAAATTTTGGTTTTGGATATGGTTTACCGAAAGCAGATAGAGCTTTAGAATTAGCTGAAAATATGAAAAATATTGATAGAATAAAAGGTGATAATAGGTTTGAAACTGCTGTTAAAATAAGTAAAGATTATTTTCCTGATGGAGCATCAACTGTTTATATAGCAAATGGAATAAATTATATCGATTCACTAGTAATGAGTATATTAACAAATAATTCTGAAGGACCATTGTTATTAGCAGATGAGAATAATATAAGTGATACAACTATAAGGGAAATTCAAAGGTTAAATCCTGAAAATATAGTTTTAATTGGAGGAATACAAACTCTGAATAATTCTTTGGTGGAAAAAATTCAAGATAATATAGGCATAATTCCTAGTAGAATTGATGGTGAAAATAGATATGAAACATCTGCTAATATAGCTAGAAAAGCTAGTGAGTTTATAGATATAGATGAAATTTATTTAGTAAATGGCGATGAAAATAAGAAAGTAGACGCAATATCTGCATCTGGACCTGCTAAATATAAAAATTCCCCTGTTTTACTTACAAGTGAAAACGCCCTTCCTGAATCTGTTGAGAAAACTATAGAAGATTTACAAATTAAGAAAATTACCCTTGTGGGAGGAAAAAATTCTATAAGCAAGGATTTGGAAAATTATTTAATTAATAAAGGCTATGAAATTGAGAGAAAAGAAGGTAGTGATAGATATCAGACTTCAGTATTAATTAATGAAGATTTATATGAAAGTCCTCAAACTATATTCTTAGCTAATGGTAATTCTTCTGTTGATGCTTTAACAGCAGGACCGGTTGCTGGTGCGTATAAATATCCGGTTTTAATAGTTTCAAAAGACTCAATTCCAAATGCAAGTGGAAAATATATTGATTCCATGAAATTAGAAAACATAATAATTTTAGGTGGAACAAACTCTATTTCTAAAGACGTGGAGTATAGAATGTTATTTAATTAAAGCATGACTCTTGTCATGCTTTAATTTTTAGAGGGAGCTTATGAGACTAACAGTTTTTGAATTTATAGATGAAGTTATAGAAGAAATTGAAGAAAATAGAGCTGAAATAAATAATTGTGCAGAAGAAATTCGCTTATACTTTAGGCATGTTTATAAAAATGATCCAGCTTTATTAGCGATAAACAAAAGAATAAAGACTAATGAATCTATTAGTGAAAAAATTTTAAGGCAGAATTTTTTTCTCAAATATAAAACTGCCGAAGAAGTAATAGAAAATATGTCCGATATTATAGGTATTAGAATTCAATGTAGGTTTACAAAAGATGAAGAAGAATTATTTGAATTTTTAAAGACATATTTTGCAATAGAATCTACTGATTATGAGGGCTATTTTTATAACCCAAGAAATAGTAATGTGCTTTTAAAATTCTCAGATAAGCAGCCACAATTACAACAAAATGGATTTGCTATATATAAAATTGATGGAAAAATACTTGGAAATAAATATAACTATAATTTTGAAGTTCAGATTAAATCTTTTGTTAATGTTTTTTGGGGAGATATAGAGCATGACATCTTATATAAAAATTTCTCTTATATGATAACTGAAGATTTTCTAAGAGAGATGCTTTATTCAATAAAAAGAAATCTTGAACAAGTAGATGCTCAGCTATTAGTTGTGTACCAATACTTGTCGCAACTTGAAGCTAATGAAGAAGAAATTAATGTTCAGCAGCTAAAAAAAATGGTTTCTAAATTGATACACGATATATTCTCTGTTGGATTTAAGGATAGCACCGGAGTTCTTTTGGATTTTAGAGCTTCAGCAGATTTAATAGTCGATTATTTATTCGCCAAAGTTCAGTATAATCAAGATGTAGATATCACTGATTATTTTACAAGCATAATGAAAAAGTTAGCCAATATTAAATCTAATGAATTTAGATATGGCGTTCTTCTAGGAATAGATGATATGTCAAGCTTGGTATCTGAACATGGAAAAGTTCTTGGTTCGGGAATTGAAAGTATTATGAATGTTGACCTTAAATGGAATTTAATACTTTCAATAATATTTGAATTAGAAGGCGGAAATAAGAATGAAGAATTTGCAAACTTTATAGATTATTTAGTATTCAAAATTAGTGATAGAATTGATGTTGCACTAGATGATTATAGAATTGATAAATGTGCTAGAGAAAAAATTAAAAATAGTCTTATGGATATAACTATGGGTTTTGTTTTCGAATATTATGACTCAGACTTTTTTACAGATAAAAATATGGAATTAGTAAGAGGAAGTACATGCCAGCTAATTGAAAGATCTCTTATTAATTGTAAACATATATCAGATGCAAAGCTTGATTATGACTGGTACTACAATAAATTAGAGTTGGAGGCAGAGTTTTAATGATTTTAATAAAAAATATAAATGTTATACCTATGTATGAAGAAGGATTAGTTCTTGAAAATGTTAATATATACATAGAAGAGGGGAAGATTAAAGAAATAAGCAATAAAGAATATGAAGCTGACAAGGTAATAGATGGAACAGGAAAGCTTGCTATACCTGGTTTAATAAACACTCATACCCATGTAGGAATGAGTTTATTTAGAAATCATGGGAATGACCTTGCTTTATATGACTGGCTGACTAAGGCCATTTTCCCTTTAGAAGCTAAGTTAACAGCAGATGATGTTTACTATGGATCAATGCTAAATATGGTTGAAATGATAAAATCTGGTTGTACAAGATTTGTAGACATGTATATGTATGAAGATGGGGTGGCTCAAGCAGCTGAAGAAATTGGAATGGGTGCTGTTATTGCAACTGGGTTTGTAGATGCTAATGATTTTAATGAAGCAAGTGACCTTGTAAGAGAAGCAGTAAAGAAATATAAAGACTCATCTTTAATTGATGTAGCAGTTGCGCCTCATGCAATTTATACTGTATCTAGAGATAATTTAGAAAAATTAACTGGCCTTTCAAGTGATTTAGATACTCTTATGCATATCCATGTATCTGAAACTGAGAAAGAAATTCTTGATTCAATGAATGAATATAAGATGAGTCCAGTGAAATATTTAAATGAAATAGGATTGTTTGATCGACCAACAATTGCAGCTCATTGTGTTCATGTAGATGATGAAGATATGAATATTTTAAAAGAAAAAGAAGTTTCAGTTGCTCATAATGCTTCAAGTAATCTAAAGTTAGCTTCAGGATTTGCTCCAGTAGCGAAAATGGAGGATTTAGATATTAATGTGACTATTGGAACAGATGGTTCAGCGTCCAATAATAATATTAATATGATAGAAGAAATTCACTTAGCTTCTTTATTAGCAAAGGGTGTCTCAAAAAACCCTAAGGCTTTAGATGCATATACAAGCCTTAAATTGGCAACTGTAAATGGAGCTAAGGCTATTAGAAGAATAGATTTAGGTAAGATAGCTGAAGGTTACACTGCAGATATAGCAATATATGACCTTGACGGTATTCATATGTCGCCAATAAATGATTTGATTTCATCAGTAGTTTATTCTTTACAAGGATCAGATTGTAACACAGTGATTATTGATGGAAAAGTTGTTATGGAAGATAGGAAAATTTTGAATATAAATGAAGAAGATTTAAAAAGAGAAGTTAGAGAAAGAGCAGACAGATTAATAAATGGCTAGTATAGGAATAGATATTTTAGAGCTAGATAGAATAGAAAGACTTTTAAAAAAAGAAAGGTTTTTTGAAAAAGTTTTTACTTCTAGGGAAATTGAATACTTAAAGACAAGTAAACTAGAAAGCATAGCTGGCTCCTTTGCCTGCAAAGAGGCTATCTCTAAAGTATTTGAAACAGGCATAGGAAAACTTGCTTTTCATGATATGGAAATCTTCAGAAAACAAAGCGGTCAACCTTATGTTGTTTTATCTCCTAAGGCAGAGGAATTAGCA
>CAYSPO010000011.1:2640-6934 GCA_964432945.1 uncultured Peptoniphilaceae bacterium | reverse complement strand
GAAAGTATTTCATTAATTACCCAAATAAAAAGTTTAGAAAATATAGTTTGGAGTTTTGGAGATGATTCAGGCTTTACTAAGGAATCTCTAGAGTTTTTATTAGAAAAAACAAATGATTTAGATGCAATATCTTTTGGACCTGGTTTAGGTGTTAGTGATATAATACTCGAGTTATTAAAAAAAATATTAAAAAAAGAGATACCTTTAGTTTTAGATGCAGATGGAATAAATGCCGCTGCTGAAGATCCAGAATGTTTGAAAAACAAAAATATTGTAATAACCCCTCATAGAGGCGAATTAGCTAGATTTCTTAAGAAAGATCTCAAAGAAATTGAGGAAAATCCGCTACAGATTGCAATAGAAACTGCAAAAATATATAATATCATAGTAGTTTTGAAAGGTCATGAAACTATAGTAACTAATGGAAAAGATGTATATATAAATGAAACTGGTAACTCAGGAATGGCTACCGCAGGTAGTGGAGATGTTCTCACAGGCATGATAGGGTCGTTTGTAGCGCAAGGCTATAGTTTATATGAAGCATCTATCCTAGGTGTTTATCTTCATGGTTTAGCAGGAGATATGGCTGCTGATAAATTGGGTGAAGATTCTATTATAGCTAGTGATATTATTGAGAATATCTCGAAGGCAATAAGGGAGATTAGAAAATGGAATTAATACAAAGTTCGTATGCTGAAATAAACTTAGATAATTTAATTTTTAATTATCGACAAATCTATTTGAATAAACACAAGGGTAAAAAAATATGCTGTGTAATTAAAGCGAATGCCTATGGGCATGGATATGAAATGATTGCCCAAACCTTAGAAGATGAGGGGGTCGATTATTTTGCAACAAGCTCTCTGCAAGAAGCTATTCTATTGAAAAAAGTTATTAAAGATACTCCTGTAATGACTTTAACTGCTCCCCTAGAAGGAGCAGAAGACATAGCGGTTAGAGAGGAGATAGAAACTACAGTCTTTACTTATGAACAAGCCCTGAGAATAAATAATTCAGCAAAAAAGCAAAATAAAATTCATAAGGTACATATAAAGTTAGATACTGGTATGAATAGAATAGGTTTTAAATGCACTGATGAGGCACTTGGAGATATCATTAAAATTTCATCTTTAGAAAATCTTAGTCTAAAAGGAGTTTTCACTCATTTTGCATCAGCAGATATGAAATCAGATTATACGAAAGAGCAAACTGAAAGATTTGTTGACTTTTTAGATAAACTTGAAGATAATGGGGTTATATTTGATATAGTACATATGGACAATGATGCTGGAGCAATTATGTATAATCATAAGGCTGATATGATTAGACTTGGTATTGGATTATACGGCGTATATCCCTCAAAATATGTTCAAGATGAAACAGAGGTAAAATTGAAATCTCTTATGTCTTTGAAAGCATATGTTACAAATATTAAATATGTAGAAAAAGGTCAATCTGTTTCTTATGGCTGTACTTTTACAGCAGATAAAAAAACCAAAGTTGCTACAATAGGTGCAGGTTATGCCGATGGAGTACCAAGATTATTATCTAATCAAGGTTTTATTATAGTAGATGGAGTTAAATGTCCAATAATTGGTAATGTATGTATGGACCAATTTATGGTAGATATTAAAAATATAGATTTGAAAGTTGGAAATGTGGTAGAAATATTTGGAGAAGGTATTAGCGTGGATGATGTTGCTAGTATGTGTAAGACTATAGCATATGAAGTGTTATGCAACGTTGGACCAAGAGTTCCTAGGTTATATAAGAAAGGAAATGAAATTATAGAAGAAAAATGGTGTTTTAGAACCGAGGTGGAATAATGAAAATTAAAAGAGGGGACTTGTATTATGCAGACCTAAATCCTGTCATTGGTTCCGAGCAAGGGGGAACAAGGCCTGTGTTGGTAGTTCAAAATGATGTTGGAAACAAGTATAGTCCAACGGTAATAGTAGCAGCGATAACATCTCAGACAAATAAGGCCAAATTACCTACGCATGTTGCTATAGATTCTTCTGAACAGTATGGAATTTCTAAAAATTCAATTATCCTACTTGAGCAGATTAGAACTATTGATAAAAAAAGATTACAGGAGAAAATAGGGAACTTGGATGAAAAGGTGCTTAGAAGAGTAGAAGACGCTATTAAAGTATCTCTAGAGGTTTAATACATAAAAAAAGATATAGCCTTTGGCTATATCTTTTTAATTTAAAAGTCAGTATAATTACTGGCTTTTTTTATTTATTCACTTGCAAAATTGTCAAAGTAACCTTTAATAAGAACAACTGGAGTCCCCTTATCACCAGATCCTGAGATTAAGTCTGATAGAGAACCTAATAAATCGGTTATTCTTCTTGGAGTAGTTCCAAGAGACGCTTCTTGTTTAGCATCAAAGTCTTCTTTGTTTTTTATTTTTTCTTTTAATGCAGATTCTAGCTCGTCCCTTGAATCTACTGGGAAATCTGGATTATCTGCTAAGTATTTTAACTTATATTCAGTTGGTACACCTGTAAGATTAGAAGTGAAGCCAGGGGATACAACTGGATCTGCAAATTCCCAAATTCCTCCTACTGGATCTTTGAAAGCTCCATCTCCATAAATCATTACTTCAGGAGACACTCCGGTTCTTTGGTGAATATTTTTTTGAACTTCATAAACAAAGTCTTCTGAATTTCTAGGGAAAAGTTTTAGTGTTTCTTTTCCAGCTAGGTTAGAGCCATATAAACCATAGTCAGGGTTAAATCCTGAATTATTAATTGGCTCACTCATAATATCTGCTAATGTATAAACTTTAGAAGCTTTATCTTTTAGCATAGATTTTAATTTATTTCTATCATGAATACTTGAAATTAAAATTTCATCAGTATAATCAAGTATTGCTAATGGATTATTTGATAGGTAGATTTCTATATTATCATTATAGGCACATTCTTTATATAGGTCTACATAGTCAATACCTGTAAATGGATGTGGGTAGGAATCTCCTGTCAGCTCTCTATATTGATTTTCATCCAATACATCTGTATATAGATTTATATTTGAATTTATAAGCACTTCTTCATCTAAAAGTCTATTGCCTACTTCGTCTACTGGATATTTTAAAAACACGACAACTTTTTTGCCTGTTTTTGCAATAGCTTTTAAAATAAGAGAAAACCTATTTCTGCTCGCAATTGGAAATAGCACTCCAACTGTTTCGTCAAATTTAGAGTTTATATCTTCTGCTATTTGGTCAATTGAACAAAAGTTACCTTGTGACCTAGCTAATAAAGATTCAGTTATAGCTACCACATCGGTTTCTTTTAATTCTGCAGGAATATCATCTAGTGAATCTATTAATGAATCGACTACTATTTCTGCTAAATTATCTCCTTGTTTTATAATGGGCGTTCTCAACCCGTAAGCCGATGTTCCTATATTTCTACTCATTTTTTCCTCCGTCTTAGTCAGTAATTACATAATCTACAGCAATATCATATTGGTTTGTTGGCAAATCTTCTTCAGATAATTGTGTACTAAAGCAATAACCTACTTTTATGCAGTCAGTTGTAATGCTAGCGAAAAATCTATCATAGAAGCCTCCGCCGTATCCTGTTCTATAACCTTTTGTATCAAAGGAAAGCCCAGGAACTAACACTAAATCAGCAAGATTGTGATCAACACACTTAATATATTCTTCACCAGGTTCTGGAACTCCAAAATTACCTTGAACTAAGTGACTGAGATCCCTAAGTCTAGTGAATTTCATTTCATTTTCACCTTTTTTAGTTATAGGCACATACACTTTTTTTTCATCTTCCAAAAATTTTTTGATAGCTATTTTAGTGTTGATTTCAGTACCCATATTAATGAAAGCAAAAATATGATTGGCATTTTTATAATCATCACAATTAACGAGTTTAGCTAAGGCTTTTTCGCTCATCTCTAGCCTTTCTTCCTCGCTTAATGAAGATCTTTTTTTCTTGTAAAGATCTCTGATTTGTTTTTTGTCCATATATATCACCTGTATAAGTATATATATAATTGGTTAAATTGTAAAGAAAAAGCCTTGTTTCAAGAGAAGAATCGGATTATATTCTTGTTTTTTTAGTATTTTCTTATGGTATAATAGCTGAAAAGTAATAGAATTTTCAAGTAAGTTAAGGAAATATATTACTATAAATGTTATACTAACAATTGGAGTTTAGAGGTGGTGAAAAATGATACGGTTTTCAAATGTAAGTAAAAAATATACTAGAAAAATTCAAGCACTTAATGATGTTAGCTTCCATATAGAACAAGGAGAATTTGT
>CAYSPO010000011.1:0-2540 GCA_964432945.1 uncultured Peptoniphilaceae bacterium | reverse complement strand
ATAATGATTACACATTCAAAAGAGATTGTAGATTCTTTAGGTAAAAGAGTAATTAGACTTGAAGATGGCCAAATCATTAGTGATGAAGAAAAGGGTAGTTACCTATGAAGACAATAAGAAAAATACTAGTAACAATTAAGTCAGGATTTGTAAATGCATGGACACATAAGTCAAATGGCTTTGCTTCTATTTTGTCTATTGCTGCAGTTTCTATAATTATGGGGATTGTAATAATAGTAAGCCTTTCTGCAAATGTAATTGTTCAAGATGTTCAATCAAGAGTTGATGAAATTGAAATTTATATTTCTGATGATATAAATGATGAAAGAATAAAAGAGTTGGAAGAATTAATAGGAAAAATTGACGGGGTGGAGAATGTCCAGTATAAAGATAAGGAAGATGCCTTAGAAATTATGAAAGAGGCATGGGGAGAAGATTCATATCTTCTAGAGGGATTAGAAAAAGATAATCCCCTTGAAAGATCTTTTGTAGTTAACGTTAAGGATATAGAAAACTCTGATGGTATAGTCAAAGAAGCTAAGGCTCTTGATGGAGTAACTACAGTTACATATTACCAAGATACAATTAATAAACTTATTAATTTGTCGCAATATATTAAATATGGTGGTCTTTTAGTTTCAGCAATCCTTTTAGTAATTTCTATTGTTGTTATTTCAAACACGGTAAAATTAACTGTTGAAAGCAGAAAAGATGAGATTCAAATTATGAAGTATTTAGGCTCGTCTGATGCAATGATTACCACACCCTTTATTATTGAAGGAATAATTTTTGGTTTAATTGGCTCTTTTATTGCATATATGTTAATATATTATGGATATGAATACGCTTTTAATAGGTTTAATGAAAAATTGTATCAGGTTATATCAACTTATATGATTAGCCTTGAAATATTAAAAATTAACCTATTAATTATATTTTCAATGCTGGGAATCGTGATTGGAACAATAGGATCACTATTCTCGACAAAAAAACACCTGAAAGTTTAGTAAGAACTTAAGGTCTAGGGAGGAAAGAATGAAAAAGAAACTTTCATTTTTAATGGCTGGAGTTCTGCTATTTACATCTTTACCGAATTTAACTGCAAGAGCAGATGAATTGGAAGAAATCGAGGTTAGAGAACAGGAAATTCAAAATAATCAAAATCTTATTCAGAATCAGTTAGCTGAAATTCAAGCTGTTGATTCTAATATTGATGTAGCATTCGCAGAAATCGAAAGGCTTGGAGAAGAAAGAGTAAAATTAACAGAGGAAATTGAAGCGCTTCAAGGGGAGATTGAAGCACTTGATAAGTCTATTAAAGAAAACGAATCTAAAAAAGAAAGACTTGAAAAAAGCTTGGCAGAAAAGATTGAAGTTTTCAAAAAAAGACTTGATGTTATGTATAAAAGTAGGGATATAGGTACAATAAATGTCCTTCTTGAGTCAAGCAATGCTGATGACTTTTTAACTAGATTAAATTCTATGAAAGCAGTCGCAGGATATGACAAAGAAATAATAACTGAATTAAATGAAATGCAAGATGAGTTAGAAGTTACTATACTTAATTTAAAGGGAACAAAAGCATCTAGAGATCAAGCTTTTGAAAACTTAACTTTTAAAGAAGCTAGCTTACTAGACTCAATAAATGAGCAAAATTCATTAATAGCAGCATTACAAAACAACAAAGACCTTGCACAAGGTGAAGTTGAAAGATTAAATGGAATTGTATCCAACTTAAATTCAGAAATTGACAACTTAAATATTCAATATCAAGAAAGATTAAGAAAAGAAGAAGAAGCTAGAATTGCTGCTGAAAAAGCAAGACAAGAAGAAATTGCAAGAGTTGAAGCTGAAAAAGTTGCTAAAGCAGAAGCAGAAACTGCTGCAAGAGCACAAGCAGCAACGGCAGAAATTGAAACAACAACTTCTTCCAATGCTAGTTCTGGAATAGTAGATACTTATGTACCTGAAGTAGCTGCACCAGCTCAAAGTTCTTATTACGTTCCTTTTACAGGTTATGTTGAATACTTTAACCAAAGAGAAGAACCTTGGGCATCACATAGATATGGTACAGGATATCATAGCTCAATTGCAGCAAATGGTTGTGGTCCTACTTCTATGGCAATGGTATTATCATCAATGACTAATCAATATGTAACTCCTAGTGATATGGCAGATTTTTCAATGGCTAATGGTCATGTGATGCCTGGCGATGGTGGTTCTTATTGGTCGTTATTTCCATCAGCTGCTAGAAAGTATGGGTTAAATTGTGTTCAAACAACAAGTAGAAGTCAAATCAATCAAGCTTTATCTAATGGAGCTATGGTTATAGCTAGTCAAGATAATTCCCTTGGCAACTATTGGACTTATGGTGGACATTTTATAGTTCTTACTGGAATTGATGCAAATGGATATATCAGCGTTGCTGACCCGTGGTCACGAGCTAAATCAGTTATAAGCCATAGTCAAGATACAGTTTATATACCAATGAAATCAGCTTGGATTATTTCAGGAAATTAAATATTAAAGCCTATAATACT
>CAYSPO010000010.1:4132-40821 GCA_964432945.1 uncultured Peptoniphilaceae bacterium | reverse complement strand
TGAAGTTAATATAAGACTTGCAGCTAGAGTTACTGATAGTGTTATGTACGACACTAGTATTACAGATGTTACAAACACATCATCAGTGGATACGGGAAACTTACAATGGGATATCCCAGATAAAAATTTAACTAGTAGCACTAAAATCTATAGGTCAGGTGGATGGATTTCTGCTACTCTTCCTGGTGAATTAAAAGTTGTAAAAAAACTTGAAGGTACCGAAGAACCTATAGAAGGTGTAGAGTTTACCTTATCTAAAGTAGATGGAAGTAATATAAAGATAAATCAAGAAGATAAAGGACCTATAATTAAAATAACAACAGATGAAGATGGAATAGCTATATTAAAAGGACTTGGTCAAGGGGCATATATCTTAAAAGAAACTAATGCACCTGAAGGAATTAAATATGATCCTAATAACCCAGAAACAAGGACTTTTGAAATTACTCCAACTGATAGCGAAGGAAAGTTATTTAATATTTATAATGAAAAAGAAGAATTACCTCCAGTTCCAGAAACTACAGATATCACCGTTACAAAAGAATGGGAAGACTATGAAGGTAATATTATAACTGCACCAGTAAAATCTATTAATGTTCAGTTATTAAAAGATAATGAGAAATATGGAGAAGAAATCGAGTTAAATGAAAGTAATTCGTGGACTTATAAGTTTGAAAATTTAGAATTAACAGACTTAAATGGTCAAGCTTATCAGTACACAGTTGCAGAATTAGATTCAGATGGAAATATTGTTGAAGATAGAATTACTCTAGAAGATAACACTTACAAGGTAAATGTCACTGGAGATATGGCTGAAGGCTACACTATAACAAATAGCAAAGAGTTTAATATTGTACCACTAGAACCAGCTGAAAGAAGTGTAAAAGTAGAAAAAGAATGGACAGATTATACAGGTAAAGAAATAGCAGCACCAGTAGAATCAATTGAAGTTGAGTTATACAAAGATGGAGAAGCAACTGGACAAATTTAAGTTCTAAATTAAGATAGTAACTGGAAAACTAGCTTTGATAATTTAAAAATATCGGAAACAATAAACTCTGATCTTTATGAATACACAGTAGTAGAACTTGATTCAGAAGGAAATGCAGTAGATAGAATTACTTTTGCTGACCACACTTATAAAGTAAATATCACAGGTACAATGGCTGAAGGCTACACAATTACAAATAGCAAAGAGTTTAATATTGTACCACTAGAACCAGCTGAAAGAAGTGTAAAAGTAGAAAAAGAATGGACAGATTATACAGGTAAAGAAATAACAGCACCAGTAGAATCAATTCAAGTTGAGTTATATAAAGATGGAGAAGCAACTGGACAAATTCAAGTTCTAAATTCAGATAATAACTGGAAAGCAAGTTTTGATAATCTAAAAGTTTCTGAAACTTTGGAAAGTGAAAATTTCGAGTACACTGTTGTGGAATTAGATAAAGATGGTATAGCTAGTGAAAATACTATTAAACTAAATGACAAAATGTATAATATAAAAATCACTGGTGATATGTCTAAAGGATTTACTATAATCAATAGTTTGAGTGAAGACTTTGAAATAGAAACAGGTGGACAAAATAAAGATATATTTATTGATATAAGTGGGAAGAAAATTTGGGAAGATAACAATAATAAGGAAGGTAAAAGACCAGAAGAAATTACTATTCGTTTATTTGCAAACGGAAAAGAAATTGATAAGAAAATTGTAAATGCAAAAGATGAATGGAAATGGGATTTTGGAAAATTCCCTAAATACCAAAATGAAGAAGAAGTAAAATATACTATTAGTGAAGATTCTGTAAAAAATTATGAATCCAAAGTTGAAGGCTACGATGTAACAAAAACTTATAAAGAAAGTATTGTAGAAAATATTAAAGAAACTGTAAAAGAAACTGTAAATACTATAAGTAAGAATGCTGCAAAAGGTAAAGCTATTCCTTGGACAGGATCAGATCCAATAACCGTACCATATTCTTTACTTTTATTAGTAGGTTTATTATACTTTGTAAATAAGAAATTTAATAAATAAGATAATGGGTAAATATCAACTGGCAAATGGGCCAGTTGATATTTATTTAAAGGGTGAAGATATGAGAAATAATATTAAAAGAATTTTGATGTTTTTATTAATTGTTACTATAGGCCTATTTTATTTTGGTAATAGGTTTAAACAAGATAAAAACAAAGAAGTAGTTAATAAAATTAGAAAAATCGAAGAAAAGAGAATTGAAGATATAACTTCTGAGTCAACTGATGAAGGAGATTCGTCTGGCAATAGCGAAATTCAAGAGATAGTTGAAGTTAAAAGGAATAAGATTAATGAGATAAATGCTTTGAAAAGAATTAATCCAGATGTTATTGGTATAATAGATATTCCAAACACACAAATATATTATCCAATTTTACAAACATCAAATAATGACTACTATCTTAACCATAATATTAATAATGAATATGATAAAAATGGAGCTATCTATTTAGATTATGAAAATGATTATAAGACTTCTGATAATTTAGTTCTCTATGGTCACAATATGCAAAATGGTAATATGTTTTCGGATCTTATAAGGTATAATGAGTATGATTATTTACAAAATAATAGAGATATATATTTATATTTTGAAGACCAAGAGTACCATTATAAAATAATATCTGGAATGTTTTTAGATTTAAGTAACAATAATGACTTTTATTTCAATCAGATTTTAGACTTTGATAAGGAATACAATGCCATAGATTATTTAGAGGATATTGAAATAAGAACAGATAATTATATTGATGAAGATATAAAAGAAGATTCAAAACTTCTAACTTTATCAACTTGCACTTTTGAAACTAGTGATGCGAGACTTTTAGTAGTCGCAGTTTTAGATGAGAAATAGTTATTTATTTTAGAATGTTACTATTTATCTAGTAGCATTCTTTTTTTATAATCCGTTAGTTAATAAATATCTTTGTAAAAAAATATATTATATATGTTGAAAAATTTATTATTTGAGTTACATCCATAAATTTAATATAATTACGAGGGTGAAAAATGATTAAAAAATTATTTATATTGAGCTCCAAGGCGGGAAAAAAAGATTTTCTAGCTTTCAAAAATCAGCTTATCAATGTTTATGCTAAAAACGATAGACTTGATGAAATAGAGATAGTAACAACAGAATATAAAGACCATGCAAGAGATGCGGCTTTGGAGTTTTCAAAAAAAGATTTTGAAAATAAATTAGTCGTTATTTGTGGTGGCGATGGAACATTAGGAGAGGTGGCAGATGTTTTATCAGGCACAGATACTGCTATTTCTCTTATTCCTATGGGTACAGCTAACGATTTTTCTAAAAATTTTAATTATAGAAAATTTAAATTAGAAGATACTTTTGATCCTATAATTAAAGATATTGACATTATAGATGTTAATGGGATAAAGTCCATAAATATTACAAGTGTTGGATTTGATAATACTGTCCTTAAAACAGCCTATAATATCTTAGAAGAAGAACCTCATTTAGGAGAAAAGGCATTTTTAAAATCTGTATTTATATCTTTAAAAAATATTAAATATGAAGATATTGATGCAGAATTAATATTAGAAAATGATGAAAAAGTTAGATTCAAAAAAGCCATTACCTTACTTGCTATATGTAATGGTAGTTATTATGGTTCAGGTTTTAATCCAGCTCCCCATGGAAAATTAGATGATGGAATATTAAATGTTGTAACTTGTGACAAATTACCTCTTTTAAAATTAATTCCTTTAGCTATAAGATATAAATTCGGTAAACACTTAAATTCCAAGCATATAAAGGATTATAAAGTTAAGTCAGGTAAAATTAAATCAAGGACAGATTTAATTTGTAATAGAGATGGAGAGCTTTTCGAGACAAAAGAAATTAATTTTAAAGTAATAGAAAATGGAATAAAATGGGGTTATTTTTAACTATAATATTTTAACGAAATATTTATTTGTCACATAATCGCACTATACATAACTAACTTTATAATTATTTATTTAGTGATATAAAACAAATTTATTAAAGTTTATTTTCATAAAAATTCTTCAATAACATTGCTATCTATACTGATGTTTTGTAAACTTAAAACGGTTTTAGTTTAAAAATTACATATTTAAAAGGAGGATTTATGAAAAATATTCAGAAAAAAATAGGTGTATTATTAGCTTTGGTAATAGTTTTTACTAGCATACTACCAGTTCGTGCTGATGAGAAAGTAAACATTAGTATGAAAAGAATAGGGAGAGAGAATAGATATATAACTGCAATAGAATCATCTAAAGACTCTTATCCTGAAAAAACAGACAATATTATTTTAGCTAGTGGTGAAAATTATGCTGATGCCCTAGTAGCAGGTACAATAGCAGCTAAACTAGATGCACCGATTCTTTTAACTAAGTCAAAAGATTTAGAAAGTGATGTAGAAAAAGAAATAGACAGGCTTTCTCCAAAAAACATTTACATAATAGGTGGGGAAAATTCTGTTTCATCAAGTATTTTTCATAAACTTGAATCAAAAGCAAATGTAAGTAGATTAGCAGGTAAGAATCGTTATGAAACTTCAGTTGATGTAGCTAACAAATTAATTGATATGGGATGTACAAAAGGCATAGCGTATGCTTCTGGAAATAATTATGCAGACGCTTTATCTGGCGGCGCCTTTCTTGCAAAACTTGAAGGTTATTCGTTGATTTTAACTAATGGTAAAGAGATTCCAGCTGGAGCGCCTAAATCTGAAAATAATATAATTTTTGGAGGACCTAATTCTATTGATATACCTAATTTAAAAGGAGATAGATATTGGGGAGAAAATAAATATGAAACTTCTATGCAAATTGCTAAAGCAGGATTTGCTAACTCAGATAAAATAGTTCTAGTTAAGGGGACTGATTATCCTGATGGTTTATCTGCTATTCAAGTTGCAATTAAAAATGATGCTCCAATTATTTTAACAGCTCCAAATCAAATAAGTGAAGACTTAGAGCAATTTATAAAAGCTCAAGTTAAAGAAGTTATTATAGTTGGTGGGGAAGATTCAATTTCTGAAGAAGTAGTTAATAAAATAAAAGAAATTGAACAAGAAGAACCAGTTGAAGATAAAGAAGATTTTGTAAATATTCCAGATGCTAATCTATTAGGAGCTATTAACAAAAATATCTCTAAAGACAGAGCAAAAGATGAAAAAGTAAATAAAGAAGATATTAAAAAAGTAACTAAACTAGAATATTTATATCAAGTTGATGACCTAACAGGGTTAGAGTTTGCTGAAAATTTAAATTATTTAGATATTGATAAAGCTTACTACAATAACATTGAAAATTTTGATGTTTTAAAAGAATTAAAATCTTTAGAAACTTTATACTTAAATAATTTTGATATTAAAGATTTATCATTTTTATCAGAAATTACTTCTTTAAAAGACTTATCTATTGGAAATATGGCAGGGGAAGAATTAGAAATCTCTGATATTTCTCCTATTAAAAACCTTGTTAATCTAGAAAGATTAACAATTTCTGACTATGGAGTTGAAGATATTTCAGACTTAGCTAATTTAACAAAATTAAATAACTTAATTTTAGATAGTAATAAAATTAATAATATTGATGCTTTAAGTGATTTAAAAGAATTAACTTACTTAGATTTAAACTATAATAAGAATATTGAAAATATTGAAGCTCTAAAAGAATTAGAAAAACTAGAAAAACTTAATTTATGCGATAATAAGATTGAAAATATTAGTAGTTTATCAAAACTTACTAAGTTAAAAGAACTTAACTTTAAGAATAATAATATTTCAGATATTGAAGTATTATCTGATTTAACTAGCTTAGAAATTTTATACTTAAATGCTAATAATATTGATAGTATTGAAGCTTTAAAAACTCTTGTTAATCTAACTAAACTAGAGATAACTGATAACCATGTCGCAGATTTAAAACCATTAGAAAATTTAACTAAATTAAATAAATTTAATGGAAGCAACAATAGATTTTATGATCTTAGCCCACTTGGAAAGTTAGAAAAACTTGATAAAGGTAGAGGTTATGCTAAAGAATTAGTTGAAGTAGATGTTGAAGAAAAAGAATTTTCATTACCAGAAGTAAAAGATTTTGACTCTAAAGTTATTGACTTAGTAAAAAATGAAGAGTCAGAAGTAATTCTATATGAAGTAATTAATAGTGGAAATAAAAATCAACCTAAAGTTGATAATAACACACAAGAATTAATTGAAACTGCTGGAAAGTTAACTTTACAATATAAAGATGGAAAATATATCTTACCAGAAGGTGTAGAAAATGGTATGTATGCGGCTCAATGGTTTGTAAATTATCATCAATGGGGAACATTCATTTTAAAAGTAAATCTTTCAGATACACCAACTGATTCAGATTTAGATGTAGAAGAGCCAGTAAAGGCTTTAGAATTAACTACAAATCAATTGAAATTAACTGAATCTCAAATCCCAGTTTATGAATTTAATACACTAGTAAAAAATGAAAGCATAAGAAAAGAAGTTGAGATAAAATTTTTAAATTCAGAAGCTAGTGAAGAATCTTTAGAACAAGAAGCTTTGAAAAAAGGTTCTTATACTGTTGAATATACTTATAAAGATGAAACAGTTAAATTAGACCTAACTATTCAAGCTGATTGTGATGGAGATACTTGCGAATTATAAAAATAATATTTAAAATTCATAAAATATCTGAGAAACTGATGTACTCTTATAGCAGTTTCTTTTTTTGTTTTTTTTCAATATTTCCTGCTATACTTATAAAGTATAAATATAAAGAGTTAAGAAATTAGGTGGCTATGAATAAAGAAAGAATAATTAATAATACTATAAATTTTGTTAAAGCTAGATTAGAAAAAGAAGGATCAGGCCATGACTGGTGGCATGTTAAAAGAGTTTATGAAAATTCTATAGAAATTGCCAAAAAAGAAAAAGAAGTAGATTTTTTTATTCTCGCTTTAGCAGCACTTCTTCATGACATCGCTGACCATAAGTTTGGTTACACAGATATAGACCGAGAAAATATAATAACAGATTTTCTTAAAAATGAAGGAGTTATAGATAAGGATATTAAAAAGATTGTTTATATAGTAAACAATATATCTTTTAAGTCTGGTAAAAACACACACAAGATAGAAAGCATTGAAGGGAAGATTGTTCAAGATGCTGATAGGTTAGATGCTATAGGAGCAATAGGCATCGGCAGAGCATTCACCTATGGGGGATATAAAAATAGACTTATGTATGATCCTGATAGTGAAGATGGATTAGATACAATTAGCCATTTTTATGATAAATTACTTCTTTTGAAAGATAAAATGAATACTGAATCTGGAAAAGAAATGGCAGAGTCTAGGCATAAGTTTATGGAATATTTTTTAGAAGAGTTCTATAAAGAATGGTAATTATTAATAAAAAAAGAGAAAACTTAGGTTTTCTCTAATTTTTTTTGAATTTGTTTCTTATCTTAACAAATAGACTTTGTTTTTCTTTAGTTTTTATATCTTTGTTTTTTCTTATAGTTAATTGGTTCTTGAACTCTTCTTTCATCATAGGACCTAAGTCTTCAGTAGCTGATTGTCCAGTTAAATATTCTCTTTTTGTTATAATAGATAAAACTTTTATATAGGCTGATGCTAAAGCTGAAGTAACAAGAGCTGCTGTTGCTCCAGATATAGCTCCTCCTGCAATATTGGCTCCTGGAACAAATTTCATAATGTTAGAAACAATAGATCTGCCAAGAACAGTTGCACCTCCAGTTCCTCCAATTGCAGCAACTAGAGAAACTATGGCAGATTTATCTAGAGATATGCCGAAGATGGCAGTTATATGCGCAATAACTGTTACTTGCATAGGAACTAAGAGACTAGCATCTGCGAATGGTATTGGAGTAAATCCTACTCCAAAAGCGGCTGCTACATATTTTTTCGCCCAGCTAGCAGCTTCTTCTGCTTTTCTATCTATATCTGCTTGCTGGGCATTATTAAAAGCCCTTCTAGTTTCCTCTGGTATTGCTTCTAAAGAAAGCCCTACCAATTCTTTTAATCCAAAAGCATTTATCGTATAATCATCAGAAACCTTATAATCTTTTGCCATAACATTTATTATTCCTATAACAGATAGATTTAGGTTTTCGATATATGATTTTAAATCTTGGGCAAGCTCTCCAATAGACATTGTCAGTACAATAATTACTGGAATTTTTTCAGATATTTGTTTAATAAGATCAATTTCCATTGGTTCAATCCTATTTGCCCCTGCATTCACGCAATAATAACAAAGATTAAGCTGATCTTTTGTGTCTTTTGTTTTCTTATCTAATTCATTTATTTCTGTAATAACTTGCTTTTGAATTTCAGCATCTAATTCTAAGCCTCTTGTATCATAAAGGATAAGAGGTATATTCTTTTTACTTATTTTTCTAAGGTGTTGGGTTATAGGTTTTCCTATACCTGTTTCTGCTAAATTATCTCTAAATAGAGAATTAATTAGGGTGGATTTACCACTTCCTGTTTTACCGCAGACTAGGATATTAATATTATCCATATTTTCAATTTCTTGGCTTGTTTTATTTAAGATATCTTCAATTATATTATAATCTTTTCCTAAGCCTTTACTCACATAACCACCTACTTTATTAGTATATACCACACTTTTTGTTTGTATAATCTATTATTAATAAGGTTCATTTCTCTTGTTAGGTATAACCAATCCTGTTATAACAAGTCCTATAGCTACTCCGATAGTGCAAAGCATCATAGCAGGTACATAGGAATTCGAAGAATCGTATAAGACCCCGATTATAAGAGGGGCGATTATAGTTCCGACGCTATTTGCTACTTGTATATAAGAGAAAATATTTCCATAATCTTTGTTGCCAAACATATGCCTTGCTATATTTTGGCTTCCCACAGTTCCAAAAGAACAACCATATCCTGTTCCAAGTATAATTAAAATTAAAAATATTTCATTTTTGCCTAATAAAATCATAGCAATTAATCCAATAGCAACTGCAGTTCCAGAGGCTAAGGTACCTATTAATATTCCTTTTTTATCGAAAACCATTCCTGTAACTATTTTAGCAAAGGCTAGGACTAGGGCAGTTATAGAAACAATCTTAGATGCAAACTGGATATCATATCCCAAATTAACCATATGTGGGGCAATATTGTGGATAAGTCCTGTAATTCCAAAGTTAAAAAGCATAATAATAGAAAGCATTAGCCAAAATCTTCCTTTGTTTTTAGCTTCCGATAAACTCTCGCCGCTTAAGTTTTTATTAGTTTCCTTGTCATCTTCATCATAACCATAAGGTTTTAGTCCTATTTGCTCTGGGTATAACTTTAATACAAAGAAAACTATAGGTATAAGTAGGATTATCCCTAGAAGAGCTAAAAATATATAGCATTCCCTAAAACTCCATTTAACTAACATATTTCCGATAATAGGGCTTAAGATTGAAGTTCCAATTCCTGAACCCATAAAAGATAAGCCAGTAACCATACCAATATTTTTTGCAAACCAATTATTAAGAATGACAGAAAGAGGAATAATTGTTATAAAAAAGTTTGAAACTGATATTAGAATAGTGCATAAGTAAAGACCTATTGATGATGTTATTTTTGAATTAAGGTATATCCCTACAATAAGGGTTATAGTTGAGATCTTCATTATGTTTAGCATTTTATAACGGGAGAAAATATATGTAGCAGATAGGGAAACTAAAAGCTGACAGATTGCTCTTAAAGTAAAAGAAAAGTTAATAGCTTTTCTTGATAAATTAAGTTCTTGGGCATATTCTGAAACAAATAGATTGGGGAGATTAAAGGTTACAGACCACGAAAAACCCATTATAATAGCTCCCGCTAACACAATAAACCAACCGTAATGTATGTTTTTTAGTTTTTTCATCTTAACACCTTCTTTTATAATTTATTTTTATAATTCAAAAAGTCCCATTTACTCTGGGACAAATTATTTATAATATTTTCTTTTTAGAAGTTAAAGAGTCGATTTCAATTCTCCACACTGTTGTTCTCTTTAAGCTGGTTTCTATAGCTGTATCGAAATACTCAAGCATATTTGGTGTGTATTTCTCACAGATAGCCCCAAGACCAAGAATTTTAATATCTTCATCAAGACACTCTTCAACTTTTCCTGTAACAATAGCAGATGCAAACTCAGTAGTAAATACTTTAGATATTATTTGATGAGGATTTTTAAGGCTTTCTATTTCGTTTTTTGTATATGAATTTGGAACTTTTACATCTGTCACAAAAACTAATTGAACTTCTGGGTTTTCTTTAAATATTTCAGCCTTAGTTCCATCATTTGCTCCGTGTATATAAATATACTCATCTACTCTTGCAGTTGAAAAAGGTATAGAATATGGCTTGTTTTTATATATTGAACTAAGTGTGCAATATTGAGATTTATCAATAACATAGATTCCAAAATTATAATCCATTTCTCTGTCTTTTCTTCTCATCAAACTCTCCTTTTAGGTTTCTTGATATAATGATATCATAAAAAAGTAAAAATATGAGAAGTTATAATGAATTCATATAGTAAATATAAATAAAAAAAGCTGTTATAACTTATTTTAATTAATTAGTTATAACAAAATGCTTTTAATAGATTTATAGATATTAATACTTAATAGTTCACATGAATTAATTTGATTGTGGTAAAATGAAAGTAAGTATCTGTAAATAGAGATTATAAAGTATTCGCTTAGGTATAAATTTTAGGCTATCCAAAGGAGTGAAAGTATGAATAATAAATTGGAGAATAAAATAAAAGATTTAAAAGATATGCTAACAGATCTCCTAGTTGAAAAAGAGGAGATGCTTACAAGTGAATATCAAGAATTAAATGCAAACTATAGCCAAAAATTAGGAAAGTATGAACTTGCTTTATATGAAAGAGAATATGAATATATCAGATTAAAGAAAAAGATAGAAATGATTAGCAGTATGCAAAAAAATGGTAAAATGAATATTGATTTATATAGTTTAAACTTACAGCTAGATAGTGATTACAAAGATTTCAAAAATAGAATAGAAAGTCGTAGGCAGCTTGCAAAAGAAAGTGAAGATTTTATGATAAATCAGCAACTTAATTATAATAAATACTCTAAATTAAGAGAAAATTATTGGAATTTGGTAAGGGAAAGTCACCCTTATTTGAAATTAAATGCAAGCGCTGAGGATAAAGCAAAGTGGGCAAAAATTAATAGAGCTTTTGAAGATAAAGATTATAATAAGGTAGAAACTTATGCTTTAGGCTTAAATTATTCTGAAGATAAGCTATCAGATGAATATCAAGAAGAATTAATAAGCCATTTAGAAAAGAAAATAAAAGAGGCTATGACTTATATGGACTCTTTAAAGAAACTTCATCCTTATAACAAGAAAAATCTTTTGGAAAGTACAAGAGAAGTTTATGAAAAAAAGGAGAAAATATTAGAACGTACTGTTGAAGTAAATAGTAAAATTATGAGTTTAGAAAATGATTTAATAGATTTACTTATAAAATAAGGCTGGTATTTTGCTAGTCTTATTTTTTGTTGTTTTAATGTTTTAAGTCTTACTTTTAAGATGGAATCTATAAAAAGTAAGTTTTAAAGAATGATAAGAGGTTTCAATTATAAGAAATCTTTTATTTAAACTTTTAATATTAATATTATTTATATATTAATATTTTGATGGAATATGTGTTATTATAAGCTAGGAATTGAAAAAGGAGTGCGTTTATGAAAGTTGGACTAATCAGATGTGTACAAACTGAAGATATGTGTCCTGGTACAGGATGCTTCAGTACCTTTAAAAACAAGAATGGTTCCTTAGAAGAAATAGATGAAGATATTGAATTGGTTGCTTGGAACACTTGTGGGGGTTGTCCTGGAAAGAAAGCTTCATCTAGGGCAGAAAGAATGGTTAAAAGAGGAGCAGAAGCAATCATATTAGCTTCTTGTATAAGTAAAGGAACACCTATAGGTTTTCCGTGCCCTCATTATGAAAGTTTAAAAGCTGGAATTCGCAGAGCAATAGGGGATGAAATTCCTATTATAGAATACACTCATATATAGTTAATAATCCCAAATTTTCTTATAATTTTACCTCTTGAGAATTCATGGGAATTATTAAATAACCTGATAAATTATCAGGTTATTTTTTTATAGTTTTTTCTGACATATATTTATTTAAGTAAGATATAGCTAGTTCATATCCTTTAATTCCATAACCTTCAATAGTTTTTATAGCAATATCTTTAATAAAGTTTACTTGTCTAAATTCTTCTCTTTCTGAAACTTTACTTATATGAACTTCTACAGTTGGTATGTTTACAGCTCTTAATGCATCCCCTATAGCTAAGCTTGTGTGGGTGTATGCACCTGCATTTATAACTATACCATCATATTTAGCTAAGGCTTCTTGGATTCTATCTATAATTGCACCTTCCCAGTTACTCTGAAAATGGTCGATTTTTATTCTGTATTTAGATGAACAATAATTTAATAACTCTAAAAGATCCATATAAGATTCATCGCCATATATATGGGGCTCTCTCATTCCCAGCAAATTAATATTTGGTCCATCAATAACAAGTATATTCATCATTTATTCCTTTCAATATTTGATCTATCGTTTTATTAATATTAGCTTCTTGAACCTTCACTTTAATATTTGCCAAAGATTCATAGATCTCTTTTCTTTCTTTATATAAATTTTCTAAGTTTTTTTTATCCTTAGATAAGGGCCTGTTTTTTGTGCTTAATTTGTCTAAATCTCTTTCTAAGTAAATAATGAAACCATTCTGCCTAAGAAAATCTTGATTATTTTTACTTAAAATACTTCCACCACCAGTGGAGATTAAATTTCCAGTTCCTTTTGAGATTTCCTCAATTACATCTTCTTCTAATTCTCTGAAGGCTTTTTCTCCTTTTTTTTGTATATATTCACCAGAATATAGACCTGTCTTTTTATAAATTTCTTCATCTGTATCTATAAAGTTTCTATTTAATTTTTTAGATAAAATTCTACCCAACGAAGTTTTTCCACATCCTGGCATACCGATTAAAATTATATTAGACATTTCTTTTTCTAATTTGATTATTATATCCTCTATAAGATATAGGGGAAGGGAATAGTTGGTAAAAATTTTACTTGAATAATATGCCTGTCCTACTAACATAGCTAAGCCATTTGTATTTTTTATAGATAGTTTTTCTGCATCTAAAATTAGTTTAGTTTTTAATGGATTATAAACTAAGTCAACAACAGCTTCCAGATTTTCAAAAATATTCAAATCAACAAGAGAATTCAAATTATCGGGGTACATACCCACCGGACTAGCATTTATAATTATTTGGAAATCTTTGGATTTCTCCAAGTTTTTATAATTATATTTACCAGTTCGACTTATCACTCTTATATCTTTTGCACCTAAATCTTTAGCTAAACACTGACAAGTTTTAGAAGCTCCACCAGAGCCGAGTATAAGAATTTTTTTATCTTTGAGATATATCTCGGATCTTTGTAAACTGAATTTTAGGCCTAAATAATCTGTATTATAACCTATTAATCTTCCATCCTTATTTATAATTGTATTGACAGCACCGATATTTTTAGCTAAAGGATCTATTTCATCAAGATAATCCATTGCCAATATTTTATAAGGAATAGTTATATTAACTCCAGCAAATTCTTTGCCTTTAAGAAAATCTATAAACTCTTTTTCTTTCATAGGAAGGAGCTTATAATCGTAAGCGAAATATTTATGTATTTCTGGTGATTTACTATGGCCAAGAGGATAACCAACAAGGCCAAAAACTTTATTTTCTAAGCATTGTTTATAACGGCTTATTTCAAATATATCTTTATAAAGTAGTTTAACGAAAGGCAGAAATTCTTCATCTACTCTTTCGTCAAGTTTTCCCAAAATATAATCTTCTCTTGCTTGATTTTTTATAGGGATACCATTAGCTGATTTATATTCGCTTATTTCTTCGATTACTTCCATTCTTTGGACGAATAGCTTTACTATTTTATCATCTATTCTATTTAGTTTATTCCTAAATTCCTCCATAAAAGCCTCCAATAAGCATTAAGTCTAAAATATTTACAGCAGCAAAGCTCTCGATTACAGGAATAGCTCTTGGAACTATACAAGGATCGTGTCTTCCTGTAATTGTTAATTCGGATATTTCTTTTGTCTTTAAGTTTACAGTTTCTTGGCTAAGTCCTATGGAAGCCGTAGGCTTAAGACCAGTTGTAAAAACAAGGGGCATAGAAGTTGAAAGCCCTCCTAGAGTTCCACCATGATTATTAGTACTGGTTTTAACTTTTTCTTCTTCATAAAAATAAGAGTCGTTATTCTTGCTTCCATATAAGCTAGAGGAATCAAAGCCTTTTCCAATTTCAAATGCCTTTACTCCAGGGATAGAGAATATAGCACCAGCTAACCTTGAATCTAGCTTATCATAAAGAGGTTCTCCTAATCCAACAGGCAAATTAAAAATAAATGTTTCAACTTTTCCGCCTACTGAGTTTTCTTCATCTCTTGCTTTTATAATTATATTTTTCATTTCTTCCATTTTTGCTTCATCAATTACCGGGAAATATTCATCAGAGAATTTTATGTCTTCTTCTTTTATATTTCCTGAATCTAAATCTATATCATTTACCTGGTAAATAGATTTAATCCTAGAAACTATTTTTATCCCCTTAGACATTAAAATATCTTTTGCAATAGCACCAGCAATAACCATAGGAGCAGTTAATCTAGCTGAAAACATACCTCCACCCCTAATATCATTAAAACCGTTATATTTTATAAAAGCAGGGAAATCTGAATGACTAGGTCGAGGATGATTTTTAATATATTCATAATCTTTTGATTTTGTATCTTTATTTTCTATTATAAAAGTCAAAGCAGCCCCAGTTGTGTAACCGTCTTTTTCTCCACTTAATATTATATAATCATCATCTTCTTTTCTTTTGCTTGTAAGATTAGAACTACCTGGTTTTCTTCTAGCTAGCTCTGATTTAATTAAATTATGGTTAATCTTGTATCCAGACGGCATGCCTTCAATAACAATTCCTATGCTTTTCCCGTGAGATTCTCCGAAACTTGTTAGCTTAAAAAGTTTACCACAACTATTTGACATATTCTCCTCCTAGACTTAAAAAGTCTTCGTAAAAGTTTGGGTAAGATTTGCTTACTACTTGTGCGTTTAGTATTTTTACAGGACCTTGAGCAAAAGTTGCAGCAATAGATCCTGCCATAGCAATTCTATGGTCCATAAATGAATCTATAGTACAAGATTTGAAGTAACTAACAGAATTAAAAGAAAAAGAACTTTCATCTAGCTCTACTTCTACTCCTAAATTTTCAAGCATCTGACAAGTAGATTTAACTCGGTCGCTTTCTTTTAACCTAAGCCTTTCTATATTAATTACTTTAGTTTTACCTTTAGTTAGGGCAGAGGCTATAGATAAAATAGGTATAGCATCTGGCATATTAGAAACATCTAAAATTCTTTCATCTGAATAAGAATTTACCTGTCTTAAACAAACTCCCTTATCTGAAATATTTTTATAACCAAGAGTTTCAAGATACTCTAGTGCTTTCATATCTGCTTGTAAGCTATCGAGCCTTAGTCCTTTTACTTCTGCCCCTCCTACAATATAAAAAAGAGCTGATGACCAATCTCCTTCAACTTTATAGTCACATGCTTTATAAGGGCCTTGACAAGTAAAAGTATTATTAGATCTGTTAACCTTAGCGCCAAATTTCTCCATTAAGTCAATAGTCATCTCTATATAAGCTAAAGATTCAATCTTTGTCGATATATTTATAGTGCTAGTTTCTTCCAATGAACCTAAAGCAATTAGTAAGCCAGAAATAAACTGTGAACTTATATCTCCAGGCAAAGTATAGTTTCCGTTTTTTAATTGTCCCTTAAGAAAAACATATTCATCTTCTTCCCAAATGTTCACTCCGTGTTTAGGTAAAAGATTTAAGAATATATCTATAGTTCTTTTTATAAGGGTTGATTCTCTTTTTAATTTAGCGTTTTTCCCTAAAACACAAAGAACAGGTATAATAAGCCTTAGGCAAGTGGCACTTTCCCCCATATTTAAGTCTAAATATTTATTTTTATCATTGCTAGATTTTATTTTTTTTGTTATATCTATTGCCATTTTTATATCATCTGAAATATTTTCAATTTCAATTTTTGAATTACCTTCAGCTAAAATAGACAAAAAAAGAGCTCTCTGGCCATATGACTTAGAGCTTATAGCAGCCACGCTCCCATTGAGTCTCTTGTTTTTTATAGTTATATCCATGAAATCTCCTTATATCAAGTCTAAAAGATTTAAAAATTCATCTAATTCATATTTTTTATCTATCGATTCACCTAGAGCGATAGGGAAGATGAGATTTATTTTACCATTAGCTATCTTTTTATCGTGACTTATTATATCAGAAACTTTAATCCTATCTAAAGGATAAGTAGTTTGTAATCCGTGAATATCATAAATAACTTTCAAATCTTTAGCAAGGTTATTTTTACAATATCCAAGATTTTGGGATATTTCAGTCATAAAGTATATCCCTATGGCAACAGCTTGCCCGTGGCTAATATGAAGGACTGAGAGGGCTTCTATACAATGTCCTAGGCTGTGCCCTAGGTTCAAATATTGTCTTTTTCCTTTATCAAATTCATCTCCATCTACAAAAAACAATTTTACCTTTAAGGATTTATAGATAATTTCTTCATAGTCTAGAGTTTTATTTTTTATAAGATTAAAAATCTCTTCATCTTTTAAAAGAGAGTACTTGATAATTTCACCAAGACCACTTTTAATTTCTCTGTTTTCCAAAGTCTCTAGATAACTTGTATCTATATGAACATAGTCGGGAAAATAAAAAGATCCTACCTGATTTTTCAAATTAGCTAAGTTTAAACCAGTTTTACCACCAACAGAAGAA
The DNA here is from genome assembly GCA_964432945.1 of uncultured Peptoniphilaceae bacterium. GTDB lineage: Bacteria > Bacillota > Clostridia > Tissierellales > Peptoniphilaceae > CAYSPO01. Next base: position 23,790 of record CAYSPO010000010.1, on the reverse strand, counting down.
TCCACCATAGATAATAGGCTAGTCGGTACAGCTATATAAGAGATGCCCCTTAAATATGTAGAGGCAACAAAACCAGCCAAGTCCCCTGTAACTCCACCACCAAAGCCAATAATTAGATCTGATCTAGTAAAATTATTTTCAGAAAGAAAACTAAGGCTAGTTTCATAGTTTTCAAGAGATTTGGATTTTTCACCTTGTGGGAAAATATAGAAAAATACTTCGAAATCATCTAAAAAAGATTTAATATGATTTTCATAGATAGAATAAATATTTTCATCAGAAAAAAGGGCAATTTTATTGCCCTTATAATCATTTAAAAATTCTTTAAGTTCATTTGTATTATCTTTTCCTATATTTATTTTGTATGTTTTTGCGTCAAGTATCATAATTTTAGTGGTTTATTAAAACAGATTTACTAGATTTATTAACAACATCAGTAGATACAGAACCCATAAAAGCACTTCTAAATGAACCAAGTCCCTTAGAACCCATTACAATTAAATCTACATCATTTTCTTCTGCAACTTCAATAATAACACTTGCAGCATCTCCCTCAGAAGAAATAAGTTCGATGTTATTAGGGTAACCATCAATATATTCTTCCGCCTTATCAAGAAGTTCGCCTGATTTTATCCTAGACTCTTCACTAAAATCAATAGCCATTTCTAAATCGAAAGTTTCCATTTGAGGAAGATGAATACTATTAATTACATTTAGTAAAATAATTTTACTATCAAAGTATTTTCCTATTTCATTGGCCATTATTAAAGCTTTCTTTGAGTGCCTTGAACCATCTACAGGAACAAGAATTTTATTGAATTCAGTATTTTCTTTTACTACAATCGCAGGTATATCTACATTATTTACAACTTTCCCAGAAACAGATCCTAAAAAAGCACGTTTAATAGCTCCTAAACCACGAGATCCTATAAAAAGTAAGTCGTGTTTTTCTGATTCTTCTATTATTTCATTAGATACATTTCCTATTCTAATAAGTTTCTCGATTTTATATTTGTCAGAATCGTACTTTTCTTTAATCTCATCTAAATAACTTCTTAATTTATCTGCATTCTCATCTAATGTGCTATTGTAAGATCTAATGTTTTGTGTTCCAATGCCGAAAGTATCCATACTTAAAACTGTAATTAATGTTATAGTTCCACCAGCTTTTTCCGCGAATTTAATAGCTGTCTCCAAAGCATTTATAGAGTATCCAGATCCATCAATTGCAACTAAATATTTATTCATCTCAAACGCCCCCTTTAAGATTATATCTATAACTTTAACAATACATACCCCAAAATTCAATTGTTTAATTATATACTATGAAAAAGTAATGAATTAAGAATTTTGAGAGACGTTTTTATAGGGCATATATCTTATTGTATTTAATTTATCTGTGTTAACTAAGTATTTATAATAATCTAAAGAAGTTTTACATTCATCAATTGCTCTATATGAAGATCTATTTATTCCAAGTTCTCTTTTAATGCTTGTTAGGTTATAAGAGTTTCTTTCATCATTTTCTTTTGCTAGTGCCAGTAAATCTATTATTTTATTCGGTGGGTTGGTTTCTAAAAGATTGTAAAGAAATGTTATATCAAAATAAGCGTTATATGCCATTATTACATCATTTCCTATGAAAGTCATTATATCTTTTGAGTATTCTTTTGCATTCTTATATGATTCAATATCCTTATTGGTTAATCCGTGCATATCGAAATTATTTATTTTTATTTTTGTTTTACATAAAGTTTCATAAGTATCTTCGATTTCTAAATTTCTAACTTTAATCGCAGCAATTTCTATTATTTCGTCTCTATAGTAGTTAAAGCCAGTAGTTTTTACAGCTATGATGGTAAAATCTTTAAGTATACCAATTGAAATATTGTTTTCTGCTGGGTTGAGTTCTGTTGATGTCAAATCCATAGATTGTACTTGGTCTTTTTTAGAGTCAGAAAATAGGTATCGAAAAATAATACTTACGAGAGTGGCTATAATTCCTAAAGAGAAAAACCAAAAAAATAAAATTCCAATCTTAAATATTAATATAATCCAACCAATGGATATCCAATATAGACATCCGTGACCATTAAAACTACTTTTGATATTGTTTATTATAGCTCTAGTAATAGGATCTAGATATTCCATATAATCTCCTTTTCTTAAATTAACTTATTAATCTTTGTTTATAAATTTGTAAGTATATATTTTAAGAATGTACTTTGTTTTCTAATAATTTTAGAGTTTGTCTGTATTCTTCTGCTGGGGCTTCTTTATTTAATTCGAATGTTAACTCTTTATGTTCATCTAGTACTTTTTCAATATCTTCAATATTAACCTTGAAAAATTCCTTCCTGCTATTTACAAGATTAACTCTTTTATTATCAAACCTATTATGAATCTTAGCTTCTAAATCATATGCCTTATATGAAAATATCATTGCATGGACATCGTACTTAAAGGGAACTGATGCTGATGATAATTCTGCTATTCTTTCATAAGGATCTAATCTTCTTGTTACTCCTATCTTATATACTCCTTTTCCAAATGCTCCAATATTAGACACTATATAAACATATCCCGCACCTAGGTTAGCTTCACGATAGTCTAATTCTTCTTTAGACTCTTCTTGTTCATCTATTTTGACTTCAAGGTCAAATATTGTTGATTCGATTTGAATTTTATCTTCTTCTCTAGCAGTTTTTAATTTTTCTTTCAGCTCATTAATAACATTGTTAAGGTGATTAATTTCTTTATCTACATCTTTTTTCTTGTTTCTAATTTCTCGTTGAAGTGCTTTTTCTTCTCTTTCTTTTTCCCTTTCTTCTCTTAAAATTTCTTTCTCTTCTTCTTTTACCAACTCATATTCAAAGGCGAGAGTTAGCTCATCTATTTTTGAATTCAAAAACTCTGGTGTTAATTGAACAGTGCTAAATGGAGATAATTTATTGATTTGTTCAAAAGAGTTATTAATTCTCTTTAAACTAGATTCCCAAGTTCTATGAGATAGTTTGTTTATTACAGCTTCTGTTTCGTTGTTAAAAGCTCTTGCCATTAGCTTGGCTTCAGCATCTAATATTTTCTTGCCCTTTTTATGGTCGTTATTAAAAGTAAAATCTTTTATTTTTGTAAAAGCATGCCCATTCCTAATTATTTGTTTTTGATATACCCTTATTGATTTTAACTTTTCTTTATAAGTTTTTGATGAAGCAAAGTTATATCTTGGTTGGTATAATCCAAATGCCATCATTTCTTCTTCATCTTCATAGTAAACAACTTTTTCTTTTAAAGCGGCAAGTTTTTCTTGATTATTATGATATTCTTCTTGAAGAGTAGATATATTTTTCTCTAAAAGATCTATTTCATCTTTATATTTTAGTTTTTGTGTTGTCACTTCTTCAGTAACAACTTTTTCTAAATTATTTTTCTTGTATTCTAAATCTTTAATTATATAATGTAATTCTTTCTTTTTCTCTTTATATTCGTCCTTTACTTGTGCTTCTAAATTGTCTTTTTTATTTTTAAGAGTTGTTATTTTAAAATCTAAATCTTTTATTGTTTTTACTGAATTCAAAATCTCTTCTATTTCAGAATCTGAAAGATTTGTATCTAGAGATTCTTCTATGTCTAGTATTCTTATAGCCTTATTTATGGCGTAATTTATGGGTATATTCAAAATTAAAACTAACCCTATAATAGGGAAAGTAGTTAAAAATGGTATTGTAATAATAAGTGACAATATAATAAATAAATATTTAGAAATTAATAAAATAGTTTTTTTGTTTTTAGTTGTTAGTTTATTCACAATATCCTCCATAATAATAAAAACTCTAATTTCTCATTGATATATATATTAATTAGAGTGAAAATGTTATAAAAAAAGCAAGTATAAACACCTGCTATTTTTATAAGATTAGTTTCCCTTATATTCTACACCTGGATGAACATCAAAAGTCTCTGCTATAACTGGTAATTTATTATAGTCGAAATTTTCAAAATTTATTTTATCTACATCTTCTTTATTTATTTCCATTTTTACTGCATTAGATGGAGATGTATTTCCATATGCGTCTACAAAATTAGCTTCTAATCCCAAAAATACCGATTCAAAATCCTCATCTTTTATTTTTTCTAGATATGATGAGGCTTTCATTAAAAAACTTTTTACTTCAAGATTTCCGGTTAATGCACCTTCAGAAAACTTAGTAACAAGAACAATCCTTCCTAGTGATTCGTTTCCGGTATGGTTTTTGATTTCAATTAAATCTTCTTGAAATACTTCCTTAGCGTATTCTTGTATTCTTTCTTCTGGTGTTAGAGAGGATATATCTTCTTTTTCTTCTTCACTTACTTCTTCTTTTTTGTTTTCGGTTTCACTTATTATTGTTTCAGTTTTTGGTTCTGTTGTTGTAACTTGTTCATCTTTTTCTCCTAGAAGAGAAGAACAAGAACCTATTAAAAAAATTACGGCTATTGCTATAAACCATTTCTTTTTATAGAAGGGCACTTTCTCTCTCTTAATCTCTTCTTTTTCATTATCAGTTCCAATATTGAATCTTGACATTTTTTCCTCCTTTTATTTATATAAAGACAAATGTCTTTATTTTCTAAATATAGACTTATTATATTGATTCTAATAATATGTATTAAAGATTTTGCAAATAATAATTTAAATGTTAATTCAGATAAAATAGTATATAAGAAATAAAATAATAAACCGATAAATTAATGAATAACCTTGATATATATAATATCACTAAGTGATATTATATCAAAATATTTGGATGTAATAAAAAATAAAAGACTTAACTTATAGAAAGGGGAGATACAGAGTATTTATGAAAATAAGATATTTATAAACGAAATTAATTTATTAAAATAAAACAGAAAGGACGGATTTAATAATGGAACTAGGACAAAAATTACAAATCTTAGGAGATTTAATAACTAGCTTAGGTTATAAAATAATGCCAATTTCTTTTATTGCTTATTTTATATTGGTGTTATTGGAACTTAAATTGAAAAAGCAACGAAAATCAAAATTGTGTAAATCAATATGGTATTTAGCTGTTGGTATAGGCAATTTATGTGGAGATAAGAGGATAGAACAGTTAGTTATTATGATGATTTTCTTTGATGCTTTTGACTCTTTTGTTGAATATAAAATTGAGGAATATGAATGGAAGAAAAAAAGAATACAATACTTCAATCTTCTATAAAAGATTATATTAAAGGGAATTAAAAACTAATAGTATTTGATTGTGATATTAAAAATTAGGGTTATTAATATTATTTTCACTTAAGTCTACTTTGACCATTAATTAGTTAAAAAATAATAAAGAGCAAATTATTAAACTAGCTTTTAACACTTTGTTTTTGATGTACTTTTGATGTACTTTAAAGTCTAATATGTTTTAAATTTTATGTTATTTATATGCTAGGCTATAGTCTTTTTTACAAAGAAAAAATGCCGAACAGCTGGCTTGCAACCGTTCGGCATTTTCTTGTTAACTATTTGGTGCGGAAGAGAGGACTTGAACCCCCACGTCATTGACACTAGATCCTAAGTCTAGCGCGTCTACCAATTCCGCCACTCCCGCATATGGGGTGGATGATGGGATTTGAACCCACGACTTCCAGAGCCACAATCTGGCGCCCTAACCACTAGGCCACACCCACCATAATAAGTGTGTTACAGATATAAATTCTAATATATAACTTGTTATTTGTCAAGTAATTTTTGCTTTTTTACATCTATACTTTACACAGATTTAGCATGACCTTTATTTAAGCGTCTTATATTATTATATCCATTTTTCTTACCAAGTCAAGCATTTTTATAAAAAATACCCCAGATAAAACACTGGGGTAAAAAACTATTTTATGTTTACAAGTTCATTGATTTCATTATTTTCTACATAATCAAAGGAGATAGACTCACCTACATTAAGGAATGGTAGATTATCTGATAGTTTAATACTAGTTACAAAAACTTTGTCAGATGTATCTATCGTAAAGTAATAGTGTGTATTTCCGTCTATAACAACTGAATAAATATCCGAAATCTTTCCTTCTTCACTCTTTATATCTTTTTCTGTTAAGTTTTCGACTTCCGGAGTAATTTCTTGACCCATGTGTCTTAAATAAGCTGCTCTTACAGTATTACCAGTTGAAACTTCTTGATAATTTTGTGCATCTATAAAGGCATACATTTTAATTAATCCAGCATTATCTTTTAATGAAAGGAAATATGTTGGCTTATTATCGATATTTAACAGGATAGGGAAGGTGGATCTGTAGTTCTTTTCTTGAACTTCACCTTCGGCAGATTCCATTGCGGATACTTCATCTGCTGATGATAGTCTATAGTGTTTTGTTTCTTTTGTTCTTAAATTTATTAGAACAAAGCCTATATTTGATGAGTCTTGAGCAACAGAAGTTATACCTGTATACATATATATATCTTCGCCTATGGCTAGATAGTTATAGCCAGTTGTTGGCTGAAGGACACCTTTTTGAGCTAAGACGGAGTTGAAATATCCTGACTGATATTTTCCATACCACTCTAATTGCTTGTTTATATTTCTTGCTTCAAATGCTCTATCTATCCATGCAGGAATTTCATCTAGTTTATAATAGTTATTTTCCCCTGAAGAAGCATCAGTTATTATCACTCCATTTACATCGGGTGCTCCAAACCATGAAATTTTTGGCTTATATGTTGGAGTAACCCAGAAAGGTCTGCCTTCTTCGTCTACTTCAAAGCTAATGTCTTCAATGATTTTTGTTGGATAACTAAATCTTACATGTCTTCTAATATCTCTAAAAAATAAATCAGAGTGTGAATATCTAATGTTATTTTCAACTGGTACTAATTTAGCATCTCCATCTATCATATTAACTAGCATATAGTTAGGAATTCCTTGGAAATGGTTAGTTAACCATTTTAAAAGACCATTATATTCTAAAGGTGTTACCCTAACAGGTGTTGAATTTAGGTTAATTTGAGTATAGCTTTGGTCTAAGTTAAATTGAGAAACTAATTCATAAAGCTCTCCCATTTCTCTATTTCCAATTCTTATAGCTGTATCTCTATCTACTGTAGGAATATTTTGATAAGGTATTTCTGTTATTTCTTCTGAAAAACTTCCTTCTTTAACTTCTAGAATTTTTGCATATCTCTTTGCATTAAAAATTTCAGATGAAGATAAGTGTAGTAATATAACTACAATCCCTATAATTAGTAGAGTTTTAAAATAATTTTTAGTAATCTTGAAAACAGGTCCAATTATTAGTCCTGAGAAAACTGCTATTACAAAGAAAAAAGTCCAAAATTCATAAGATCTAAGATTAATTGGCGGTAAAAATATAAAATATAAAACTAAAAACACAATTGGTATTATTAATAAAAATTTCTTTGATGTTATGTTTTCAAATGGGTTATTTGGCTTCTTGAAGTTAGATCCTGTATAAGAACTATTTCCATCACCCATATTCCCGTATCCTTTTTGATTGGCCGAATTAAAATTGCCAAAACCGTTATTAAATATATTCATTGCTACCTCCCTTACATTCTTCACAATATCCGTAGATAATAAATTTATGATCAACTACTTGAAAACCTTGATTATTTAGCATTGGTTCATATTCATTCATAGGGCATTGTATATTTTCTATTATTTTTTTACAGGATAAGCATATTGCATAATGATGATGGCTATCGTTACATAATATATAATGATGTTCATCTGATCCTGGTATTTGTGCCTTTATAATAAGATTTTTATCTTCAAAAACTTCCAAAGCTCTATAAATTGTTGATAGCCATATTTCGCTACCTTGGTTTTTAACTTGATCATAAATTTCCTTAGCAGATAAAGGCATAGCTGAACCTTCTAGGATATCGTAAATAAGTTTTCTGCTCTTGGTCATTCTCATTACTTCACTTCCCTTATTTTTTGAGAATATTTTTCAATGCTATCGATGAAATTAATATTACTAAAGAAATTAGTACTATACAAGCTCCAGGCTTTAGTCCGAGATAAAATGAAATTGTTAGTCCGAAAAATGTTGCGATTAGTCCAAAAATAACGGATAAAAGTGCAGTTTTTTTGAAAGAATCAGTTAATTGCATACTTGAAGCAACTGGTATTACCATTATAGATGAAACTATTAAAGCCCCTACTGTTCTTGATGCAATAGCTATTGTTATTGCAGTTAGAATTGTAAAAATTGTATTTATAAAATTTACAGGAACTCCCGATAGAATAGCTCCTCTTTCATCGATGGCTATGAAAAATAATTCCTTTGATAAAATTATTAAACTTATTAAAACAATTAAACTTAAACTTAAAACGAAGATTAACTCAGAGTTTTTTATTGAAACAATAGATCCAAATAAAAAAGAATTAAAACCTGTTGCATTTGAAACAAAAGAGGTTAAAATTCCTGCGATACCAAGGCCAGCTGATGTTATGATTGCAATGGAAATATCTGAATATTGAGGAAGTTTTTTTCTAATTATTTCTATTCCAAAGGCTGCTAAAATTGTGGAAATAACTGCACCAACTATTGGGTTAAATCCAAAGGCTAGCCCAGCTGTGATACCAGTTAAAGAAGAGTGAGACAGAGCATCACCTAGCATTGAAAGTCTTCTTAAAACAATAACTAAGCCCATTAGAGGCATAATTATAGCTAGAGCTCCCCCTACTAAAAATGCTTTTTGCATAAATTCATATTGAAACATTATGGCTCCTTTCTTTTAATGTTTGTGCATATGTGAAACTTCTCTTTGGATAGTTTCGCTACTTAGTTCATGTAGATGTCCATCATGTAGGCAAAAAACTTTATCTGTATATTGATGTATTTTTTCTAAGTCATGGGTAATAACAAGTATTGTAATTTTATTATTAACGTTTAAATCTCTTAGCAAACTATAAAAATTTGCAGAAGTTTCTTTATCTACGCCTGCTGTTGGTTCATCTAGTAAAAGTATTTTGGGTTTAGAAACAAGAGCTCTTGCTAATAGTATTCTTTGTCTTTGTCCACCAGATAATTTTCCTATATTTCTATCTTTGAAATTTTCCATTCCAACTAAAGTAAAGGCATCGTCAATATCATTTTTATCTTGAGGTGTTAGTTTTTTCCCAAATCCATGATAAATTCCTGTTGATACAACTTCATAGCAGGAAGCTGGAAAGTTGGAGTTCATTCCTAATCCAAGTTGGGGAACATACCTTAAGTTAGGAAAAGCCATGTCTTTTTTGACTGGCTTTTCAATAACAAATATTTCTCCAGAAGATGCTTCTAATTCTCCTAGTATTAACTTCATAAAGGTAGTTTTACCAGATCCATTAGATCCAATGATAGCTCCGAAGCTCCCAGTCTTTAATAAAAAATTCACATTCTCTAAAACTTTATTATTAGGATAATGAAAATTTAGACTTTTAACTTCAATTGCGTTCATTTATTTTAATCCTTCCTCTAAAGAGTATAGATTTTTTCTCATTAATGATAAATAATCTTCTCCATTTATTTCTTCGTCTTCAGTAATAGATTCTAATGTGTTTAATGAAAGAACTTTAACTCCTGTTTCATTTGCAATGGCATCTGCTACTTTAGAGCTTGCGTTATTTTCAAAATAAATTGCTTTGATATCATTTGCTTTTACGAAATCTATAATTTCTGCCATTTTTTGAGGAGTTGGCTCAGATTCTGGAATAAGTGCCTCTATACCAATTTGATTTAGATCGTAGTCTTTTGCCATATATGAAAATGCTTCATGAGAAACAATTAAATCTTTAGAAGAAAAACTTTTTATTTTGGTTTTAAATTCATTATCAAGTTTTGAAAAATCTTCCATTGCTTCATTATAATTTTCAGTATAATACGCAGCATTTGCTGGGTCTAATTGAACAAACTTATTTTTTATGTTTTCCATTTGCTTTATAGCCATTTTAGGGCTTGTCCATGTATGAGGGTCTAAAGCTGAGTGATCATGCTCATCATGGTTATGACTTTCTTTATTTTCATCTTCATCTTGATGATTATGACTATGATCCTCGCCTTCAATCACATCAAGGCCCTTCCCGCTATCACATAATTCGATTGGGTTATTTAATGAACCAATAATATCATCAGCCCACCCTTCAAGGTTATTTCCGTTTATAATAAGAAGGTCTGCCTTTTCTAAATTGACTATATCTTGACTTGTTGGCTCAAAGTCATGAGCTGTAACTCCTTTAGGAATTAATTGTCTTAGGTCAATTTTATTGCCACCAATTCTATTTGTGAAATCATAGATAGGGAAGAATGTAGAATAAACAACTAACTTTTCGTCTTTTACATTTGTATCTTCTTCTATGTCATTTTCTAAGCTCGGAATTTTATTGTTTTCTGTTATTTGTATATCTGCTTCATTTTCATTATTTTCAGTGGAATTATCAACACCTGAGCAAGCACTAAGACTTAAAGCTAGAATTCCCAAAATTAATGTTTTTATAATTTTCATAATACCTCCTTCATTTGCAAATCATTCGCATTTGCATAAAACTATTATATAGGTATTAATACCCCATTGCAAGGCTAATTCTTCATCTTTTTTACTTTTTCATATGAAGCCTTATGGGCATTTGAGAAAATATCGTCTAAATTTTGGCTCTGCATGTACTTTATTCCTTCGATAGTCGTTCCGCCTTCGGTTGCCACAGCTTTTGCCATTTCTTTTGCAGTTATATTTGAAGTTTTTAAAAGTTCAATTGCTCCTGCAAAAACTTGGATAACCGATTTTTCAACTTCTTTTGTATAGCCGATTGATTCTGCGGCTATAGTCATTGAGTCAACTATTTGTGCTACATATCCTAAAGCAGATCCTGAAACAACAGATACTCTTTCTAGGTCTTCTTCATCTGTAATTAAGGCTGTACCTAGCTTATCAAATAAAGATTTCACTATATAAAGATCAGATTCAGAAATGTTTTTGTTAGGATAGATTGCAGTAAGGGATTGGCAAACCTCCATAGCAATGCTAGGCATAACTCGTATAATTTTTGAGTTTTCATTCAATTCTTTTTCTAAATTTTCCATAGCTGTCCCAGCTAAAAACGAAATTAATATTTTGTTTTCTAGAACATCTTTTATTTCTCCTAAAACTTCAATATAGGCATTAGGTTTTACTGCCATAATAATTAAGTCTGAATTTTCTACTAATTCTTTGTTATTTGGATATGAACAAATATCAAAATTAACTAGAGCTTCTTCTTTAGTTTTATTTGTTTTTGATGTTATATAAATATTCTCAGATAAATCTTCTTTTGATAAAAGTCCTTTCACCATTGATTTAGCCAAATGGCCAAATCCTATTATTCCTATTTTCATAAGCTCACCTCTTAATGGTATTATATATTAAATAATTTGATTATTAAACACTTGGGAGGTTTTTATGAAAGCTAGTGAAAGAAAGGTTTTACAATATCGAGGAGCTTATAAAGAAATATATAAATCTGTTCTTATAGAAGAAGAACTGGATTTAACTTTTAATGATTCTCAGATTAGATTAAATTGTACTATGGAAAATGTAGAAGATTTTATAGTAGGGTATTTATTTACAAATAGTTTAATCAATTCTTTTGATGATATTGAAGATTTTAATATAGATAAAAATAAAGTTAAGGTTAAAGCTAGTAAATCTAACAATTATATAAAAAATAAATCTAAATCAACTATATCTACAAAAGAAATTTTAAGTTCAATAGACTCCTTTAATTCAACCAGTAATTTATTTAAGAAGACAAGGTCTGCTCATTCATGTGGTCTTTATCAAGGAAATAAAATTATAATTTTTAGAGAAGATATTGGTAGACATAATGCTTTAGATAAGGTGATAGGAGCTATTTTAAGGGAAAATATTAATCTAGATAATTCTTTTATTTATATATCAGGCAGACTTCCCTTAGTTATGGTTGAAAAACTTGCAAGAGTGGGTATTAATATAGTCATAAGCCTTGCAAAGCCTACTGATTTAGCTATCAATTATGGAAGTGAGAATAATTTAACTATAATAGGAGATACTAGAAAGGCTGATGGATTTACTGTATATACAGGATTTGAAAACATTATTAAATAGCTTTTTTGTAAGTTAGGAAAAATTAATAATTTGAGACTGTAATTTATTAAATTCTTATAGTATAATTATATATTCAAAGGTCTATAATTATTTTTATGTAAGCTTACCATGAGCTAATGAATAAACATGGAGGTAGATATGTTTAATAATATACTTGAAACAATTGGAAATACTCCTATTGTAAAAATAGAAAAACTCGATAAAGACTATGCTGATATCTATGTAAAGGTAGAATCTAGAAACCCAAGTGGTTCTATTAAAGATAGGGCTGCACTTTATATAATGAACGATTTTATTGAAAAAGGCCTTGTCAAAAAAGGTGGCACTGTTATTGAGGCAACAAGTGGGAATACAGGAGTTGCTATCTCGATGATAGGGGCAGTTTTAGGAATAAATGTAATTATTGTTATGCCTGAAACTATGACAATTGAAAGAAGAAGGTTAATGAAAGCTTATGGGGCAGAGCTTGTATTAACTCCTGGATCAGAAGGAATGCAAGGTGCAGTTAACAAGGCAAAAGAGTTATCTGAAGAATTAAATGCTCCAATAGTAGGTCAATTTGTAAATCCAGCTAATGTTCAAGCGCATATAGAAACCACTGGAAAAGAAATCTTAAAAGAAATTCCAGACCTAAATGGTTTTGTAGCAGGAATAGGAACAGGTGGAACTGTAACGGGTATAGGAAAAGTTTTAAAAGAAGCAAATAAAGATATTGTAGTTTGGGGAGTAGAACCGAAATCTTCTCCTTTACTTACAGAAGGAAAGTCAGGTTCACACAAAATTCAAGGAATAGGTGCGAATTTTGTTCCTGAAATATACAATCCAAAATTTATAGATAAAGTAGAACAAGTTTCAGATGAAGCTGCAATTGAAAACTCTCTGAGCTTGGCAAGAAATCATGGAATCCTTTCAGGAATATCTGCTGGGGCAAACTTCTCAGCTGGGAAAAAATTAGCAAAGGAATTAGGTGAAGGTAAAAAAGTATTAGTTATACTGCCAGATAGTGGTGAAAGATACCTATCATCTGGTATATTTGATGATTAAACGAGTAAGAAAGTGGATTGAAGAAGCTAAATATATTTATAAAAAAGACCCAGCAGCGAGGTCGGTATTTGAGGTTTATTTTCTTTATCCAGGATTAAAAGCTTTAAGAGATCACCAAATTGCTAAAAAATATTATGAAAAACGTTGGTTCACTTTCGCTAGATGGCTTTCTCAAATATCCAAGCGTAAAACAGGTATAGAAATTCACCCTGGAGCTACTATTGGTGAAAATGTATTTATAGACCACGGAGCAGGAATTGTTATCGGTGAAACTGCAGTTGTTGGAGATAGAACAACTATCTACCATGGTGTTACTTTAGGTGGAACTGGTAATGAGAAAAAAGTTAAAAGACACCCAACCGTTGAGCATGATGTTGTTTTAGGAGCAGGTGCTATAATACTAGGTGACATTACCATTGGTCACAATTCAAAGATAGGGGCAAACGCCCTTGTTTTAACAGATATACCTTCATACTCTACCGCAGTAGGTATGCCAGCTAGAATAATTCTTCATGATAAAAATTGGAATAAGATTGGTGAAATTCAAACATAGCTTAATTAAGACTGAGGCAAATTTTAGCCCAGTCTTTTTTTAAAATAAATTTTATTAAATAAAAGCTTTAGTTAGATTTTCGGTATAAAGGGAATAAATTGTTATCTGTTATAATAAATTGATAATTAAGAAAGTGGGGGATTTATTGAAAGGAATTTTATTTGATTTAGATGGAACTTTAATTGATTCAATGGATGTTTGGACAGGCCTTGATATTAAGTTTATTGAGTCAAAGGGAGTAGAGTATATTCCTGAAAGTTTAGACGAACAAAAATCTTTTAGTAGTAAGGATATTCCTAAGTTTTTTGAAAAGACTTATGGAATAATTACAGATACAGAAGAAATAGAAGATTTTATGTCGGGGGTAATGATAGAACATTACAAAGATAAATTTGAATTCAAAGATGGTGTTCCTCAAGTTTTAGATGAACTTAAACATAGAGGATTTAAAATGTGTATAACTACTGCAACTTTATTTGATTATTGTAAACATATAGTTGAAAGACTTGGATTAGATAAATATATGGAATTTGTTCAAACTCCAGATAAGGTTAATTTATCTAAATCTGATCCAGAATATTTTAAATTAGCTATGGAACGACTTGGAACTTATCAAGAAAATACCTATGTTTTTGATGATGCCTTATACGCTTTGAAGAATGCAAAAAAATTAAATCTAAATACTGTTGGTATATATGATAAATCTGCTGAAATTGAAAGTGAAAAGATAAAAGAAATTTCAGATATTTATATAGAGAGCTTTGAAGAGCTCGATATAAATGAGCTCTAAAGCTGAATATGTTTGATTTTGTTTTTGTCTAGAAGCTCTATAGCGTACTCGTCAATTCTATAAGCGTGCCTATAATAGATTTGGGAAATACCAGCTTGGATTAAGGCTTTTGTGCAATTTAGGCAAGGAAAATGTGTAACATAGGCTTGACAGTCTTTTACAGATATTCCTTCCTTCGCACAGTATAAAAGTGCATTCATTTCAGCGTGAATAGTTGCTATACAATGTCCATCTCTCATTGTATGACCTACTTCATCACAATGAGGGTTACCTTTTATAGAGCCATTGTAACCAGTTGAAACTATTCTATTTTCTGAATTAACTAAAACACATCCAACATAAGCTCTGTCACAAGTTCCACGAGTAGCAACATTTTCAGCAAGTTCAATAAAATATTCATTCCAAGATTTTCTCATTTTTACCCTCCTTAGTATATCTATTATATATTAGAAAAATAAATTTAGAAAGAGTTGATAGTATGAGAGGCTTAGTTCTCGAGGGCGGCGGTGCTCTAGGCGCATATCAAGTTGGAGCTATCAAAGCTCTGGAAGAAAATAATATTACTTTTGATGGTGCAGTTGGTACTTCTATCGGATCTATAAATGCAGCAATGTATATTCAAGGTGGGGCAGAGTTATTAGAACGTATCTGGACAAGCATAGACATAGATAAGGTTTTTTATGATGTGGAAATAACAGATTTTATGTCAAATTTCAATATTCGCTATGCACTTGAGCATAAGCATAAAATTTCTAAGGTAATTAAGGCCGGGGGAATAGAGATAGATGGCTTTCATAACTTGATAAAGGAAAGTCTTGATGAAAATATAAT
This sequence comes from uncultured Peptoniphilaceae bacterium, assembly GCA_964432945.1. Taxonomy (GTDB): domain Bacteria; phylum Bacillota; class Clostridia; order Tissierellales; family Peptoniphilaceae; genus CAYSPO01. The sequence goes on along the minus strand of CAYSPO010000010.1, from coordinate 8,445 downwards.
TAGAAATTCACCAATGGATTATGGATTAGTTACTTTTTGCAGAACGGATATGCAAGGAAAATGGCTATATAAAGAAGATATACCTGAAGGGAACTTGTCGAAATTTATCGTGGCTTCTTGCTATCTACCTGGTTTTAAAAGAGAGCAGATTTTAGGTAAATATTATTATGACGGAGCCTTCGCTGACAATCTTCCTTTCAATATGCTTATAGATAAAGGTTATAAAGAATTATATATGATACAAATTGGAGGAGCGGGAATTGTCAAAGATATTCCTAAGTCTAAAAATTATCATTTGATTAAACCTAGAAAAGTTGTGGGGAACTCTTGGGATTTTACCAATGAAACAATAATGAAGAAAATTCAACAAGGATATTTTGATACTATGGTATATCTTGGCGAGTACCAAGGCATAGATTACACATTTGATTTAGATATGGAAAAGTTAAAAGAAACTTCTATTCCAAATGAAGGAGATATGATTAAGCTATGCAAAATTATGGGGCTTCCTAAATTTAAAGGAAAAGAAAATTTTTATATGTATATTTTGCCTGCCATAGGAAAGATTTTAAAACTAAAATTTCCAAGCTATGAAGAAATTTTAATAAATTTAATTGAACACTATCTTAAAGAAAATCACTATCCTGAAGATATTCTTTATGAAGATAATGTTATTGATTTAATTAAGGCTAGCCAAGGGCCTTTTTCTACCAGCTATAGCCAAATAGTTAATAACATTATTTCCATTATTTTTAAATAAATAAAATTATTTATAACAAGATTAAAAGAAAGCTAGAATAAATCGTTATCTTAATTTATTTATAAATGGATTGTTTTTCTTGAATAGATTATATTTAAAGAAATATATAATAATCTATAATAAAATAATAGTAAATACGAAAATTTCTTAATAACCATCATTATATCAAAGTATAATGATAGGTTAAAACAATTTGATAGAATACCTTCTTTCTTTATAAAATCGATAAAAAATTAATGATATTTATAGTTAATTATTAAAAAATAAATAATATTTTAACAATGTATAAAAAAGTTTAATAAGTTAAATCTATATAACTTTTCACTCTTAAGTTATGCTAATATGCAAACGATTCTATTGACAAGAGAATAGTTATTAGATATATTTACATTAGTGGTGAAAATAATAATTACAAGGAGGAAAAATGTCAGTAATAAATGTACACAGTGAGATTGGAAAATTAACTAAAGTGTTACTTCACAGACCGGGTAGAGAGCTACTCAACCTAACTCCAGATACTTTGGAAGAATTATTATTTGATGACATTCCATTTTTGGAAAGAGCACAAAAAGAGCATGATGAATTTGCACAAATCTTAAGAGATAACGGTGCAGAGGTAGTTTATCTAGAAGATTTAATGGCAGAAACTTTAGATCAAAACCCAGAACTCCGGGAAGAATTTTTAAAACAATTCATTTCTGAAGCAGGTGTTGATTCTGATGAAAACTTTGATAGAGTTTTCGATTATCTTAATGCTATTAAAGACAACAAAGAACTTGTTCTAAAAACAATGGAAGGCGTAACATTTAAAGAACTTGGTACAAATGAAGAAACATTGGCAGATATGGTCGGTTATGGTAAAGATCTAATTTTAAACCCTATGCCAAATCTTTATTTCACAAGAGACCCATTTGCATCAGTTGGAAATGGTATAGTTCTTAATAAGATGTATTCTGAAACAAGAAATAGAGAAACTATCTATGCATCTTATATCTTTAAACATCATGAAGATTACAAAGATAAGGTAGAATTATTATACGATAGAGATCTACCTTACCATATTGAAGGTGGAGATGTTCTTAACATTAACGAAAAAACCCTAGCAATAGGAATATCTCAAAGAACTGAAGCAAAAGCAATTTCTTTACTTGCTAAGAATATTTTCTATAATTCTTCAAGTAAAGTAGAAAAAATTCTAGCTTTTGACTTACCAGTTAAAAGAGCTTTCATGCATTTAGACACAGTATTTACTCAAATAGATACAGATAAATTTACTATTCATCCAGAAATTCTTGGAACTTTAAGAGTATTTGAAATAACTAAAGGCGAAGGAAAAGACGGATTAAATATTATAGAAAAGAAAGACACCCTTGAAAATATATTAGAGTCAGCAATCGGCTGCCCAATTACCCTAATTCAATGCGGCGGCGGAGACCCTATTGCAGCTCAAAGAGAACAATGGAATGATGGATCTAATACCCTATGTATAGCACCAGGAAAAATTGTAGTTTATGAAAGAAATACAGTAACTAATGCTATACTAGAAGAAGCTGGAATTGAAGCACTCAAATTCGGCGGCTCTGAACTAGTTAGGGGTAGAGGTGGACCAAGATGTATGAGCATGTCCATCTTAAGAGAAGACTAATTAGTTTATTAGACTAATAATAAATATTTTGAAGGAGAATTAAAATATGCCAGTTAATTTAAGTGGAAAAAGTTTTTTAAAATTATTAGATTTTACACCAGAAGAAATCAATTACCTGTTAGACCTTGCAACAGAACTAAAAAAATTGAAGTTAGCAGGAGTTCCTCATAGATATCTAGAAGGTAAAAATATAGTTCTATTATTTGAAAAAACTTCTACAAGAACTAGATGTTCTTTTGAAGTTGGTGGAATGGATCTTGGTATGGGAGTAACTTACCTAGAGCCAGGAAGTTCTCAAATGGGACACAAAGAATCAATAGCTGACACAGCTCAAGTTCTTGGAAGATATTATGATGGAATCGAATATAGAGGATTCTCTCAAGAAGCAGTTGAAGAACTAGCTGAAAAAGCAGGAGTTCCTGTATGGAATGGTTTAACAGATGAATGGCATCCAACTCAAATGATAGCTGACTTCTTAACAGTGAAAGAAAACTTTGGATATCTAAAAGGATTAAACTTCACTTACTTTGGAGATGCTAGAAACAATGTTGCAAACTCATTAATGGTAGCTTCTGCTAAACTAGGAGTTAACTTTACAGCATGTGGTCCTAAAGACCTTATGCCAGCTGATGATCTTGTAAAAATTTGTGAAGGAATCGCAGCTGAAAATGGTTCTACAATAACTCTTACTGACGATAAAGAAGAAGGAGCGAGAGATGCTCATATTCTTTATACAGATGTTTGGGTATCAATGGGTGAACCTGATGAAGTTTGGGAAGAAAGAATTAAACTTCTTGAACCATATAGAGTTGATGATAGAGCTATGGAAGTAGCAGCAGAAGATGCAATCTTCTTACACTGTCTTCCAGCTTTCCATGATGTTGAAACAAAAGTTGGTAAAGAAATTGAAGAAAAATTTGGAATCATTGAAATGGAAGTTTCAGATAGTGTATTCCAATCTAAGAAATCTAAAGCTTTTGATCAAGCAGAAAATAGAATGCATACAATTAAAGCAATTATGTATGCAACTTTAAGATAGGTAGATAAAATTATGTCGAAAAAAATAGTTATTGCTTTAGGCGGAAATGCTCTCGGGAAAACTCCCGAAGAGCAGCTAAGCCTAGTTAAGGAAACAGCAAAACCAATTGTAGACCTAATAGAACAAGGCCATCAAATTATGATAGGCCATGGCAATGGTCCACAAGTAGGTATGATTAACTTAGCTATGGAATATTCTTCACAAGGTGAAGAACAAACTCCTGCAATGCCATTTCCTGAGTGTGGAGCGATGAGCCAGGGTTATATAGGCTATCATCTTCAACAAGCAATTGGGAACGAATTAAAGGCTAGAGGAAGTGAAAAATCATGTGCTACGATTGTAACTCAAGTTGTAGTAGATGAAAATGACCCAGCTTTTGAAAATCTTACTAAACCAATAGGAGCTTTTTATACTAAAGAAGAAGCAGAAAAGATTAGCCAAGCAAAAGGTTATGAATTTGTTGAAGATTCAGGTAGGGGATATAGGCGAGTTGTAGCATCACCTAAACCTATTGAAATAGTAGAATCTAAAATAGTTAAAGATATAGTTGAAAGTGGAAATATTGTTATTACAGTTGGCGGTGGTGGGGTTCCTGTTATTAAAAAAGACGGTGAACTTCATGGAGTACCAGCAGTTATTGACAAAGACGAATCTAGTGCAAAATTAGCTATGGATCTTGAAGCTGATATGCTTATTATTCTTACTGCAGTTGAAAAAGTTGCTATTAACTTTAATACTCCAGAACAAGAGGACTTATCGGAGCTTACAGTAGAGGAAATAGATAAATATATTGATGAAGAACAATTTGCTAAAGGATCTATGCTTCCAAAAATTGAAGCATGTAAGAGATTTGTTTTAAATAGTAAAGA
>CAYSPO010000010.1:0-4032 GCA_964432945.1 uncultured Peptoniphilaceae bacterium | reverse complement strand
GATCTATGCTTCCAAAAATTGAAGCATGTAAGAGATTTGTTTTAAATAGTAAAGATGGCGCGGTTGCCATAATTACTTCTCTTGATAAGGCTGAACAAGCTATTAAGGGAGAAACAGGAACTACAATTAGAAAATAATTTTCAAATACCAGAAATCTAATCAAACAGCTGGAGTAGACTTAGTCTATTCCAGCTGTTTTTTTGATATATATTCTTTTCTTTATTATTTATATGCCTTCAAATTATATAAAATTTTCTTTAGAAATTCTCTTATATATAGTATAGAAAAATTTAATAATTTTTCATGCTTATAATATAAGCTTAGTAGCTGAAGATATCATTGGAAATTATATAAAATTTTTCCAGGTACGAAACTATATATTATTAACAACTAATATAAATATAAAATAGAAAATATTTTAACTATAAATTATTAATATATAGGAATGTTTATAAGTGATTCTAATTAAAAGGTTGGCAAAAATAATAATGGGTATAACTATTGATAAGTAGAGCTTACTAAATGGTAATTATTTTATTTAACATATAAATTGATTACTTTAATGTAGACCTGCTTAAATCCCTTGACTTGCACAATAACTCTATCTAAGTTATTATGCAGGCAAGGTAAGATGTCTTCTTTTTATAGGAGTTATCCTAAATTAATTCAGCTAAATAACTCATCAACATTACTATAATTATTTAAGATCTAATTAATTTTTATTAGATAAATAAGAACTTATTTTTCACCACTAATACGAAAAACAAGAAAATTATTAAAACAACTCAATTTATCGATGATTTCAGGCTGAGACGAGATATATTAATAACTCTACAGAAGACAATTAACCAATATATTAATTAGTCTAATACTTTTATCAAGGATACTTAGGCGAGTTTAGCTTGCCTAAGCTATCTTTGAATTATTAGGAGGAAATATGGAAAAGAAGAAGAAAAATTCAATAACCGCTTTTAGTATTTTGTTTATAATATTAATAATTATTTTCATAGTTTCTCAATTTCTACAAGGAGCACAATTTGCTCCAATAGAAGGACCAGACGGAGAAATGATAAGCCAAGTATCAAGTGCATCTTTACCAGATCTTGTAATGTCCCCATACAATGGATTTGTTGACGCAATAGATATTTCAATATTCGTTTTAGTTCTTGGTGGATTCTTAGGAATTGTAGATCAAACTGGAGTTCTTAATGCAGGAATTTCAAAACTTGTAAAAGGAAATAAGGGAAGAGAAAAAGTACTTATAGTTATATTAATGGTTCTTTTCTCAATCGGTGGTACAACTTATGGTATGGCTGAGGAAACAGTAGCCTTTTATGGTATTGTAACTGCAGCGATGGTAACGGCAGGCTTTGATTCTTTAGTTGCAGTAGCTACTATTTGTCTTGGTGCAGGTGTTGGTGTGCTTGGTTCAACAGTTAACCCATTCTCAACAGGAGCTGCTATAGACGCTATATCATCAGTAGGATTAACAGCTAATCAAGGAATCATCCTTCCATTAGGTGCAATTCTTTGGCTAAGTTCTTTATTAATAGCTGTTATAATTGTACTTAAATATGCTGATAAAGTACAAAAAGATAAGGGTTCTACTCTTTTAAGCTTACAAGAGCAAGAAGATATGAAGAGTTTTAAAGTTTTAGATACAAGTGATGCTAATTTCACAGGTAGACATAAATTAGTTTTAGGAATTTTCGCATTTACATTTTTTATAATGATAATCTCCCTAATACCATGGGTAGATCTTGGTGTAACTATCTTTGATGGTAGAACTGGATTTTTAACAGGACAAGATTTAGGAGATTGGTACTTTGCTGAGATTGCTATGTGGTATCTAATTATGGGTGTTATTTTAGCAATCGTAGCAGGACTTGGTGAAAAAGAAATCGTTGATAGTTTTGTTAGAGGAGCAGCAGATATACTTTCAGTAGTATTAATTATAGTTGTTTCCCGTGCTATCTCTGTTCTTATGCAATCAACCTATATTGATGCATTAATTTTGGATAGGGCTTCTAAAGCTCTAGCAGGTATGAATCCAATACTATTTACAGTGGGATCATATATACTATTTATTTTCCTATCAATATTAATTCCATCTACTTCAGGACTTGCTTCAGTAGCAATGCCAGTAATGGGTGGTCTAGCAGCAGCAATTGGACTTAGTCCAGAAGTAATGGTATTAATCTTTGCTTCAGCTGCAGGACTTGTAAACCTTTTTACACCTACTTCTGGTGTTGTAATGGGTGGGCTTGAGATGGCTAAAGTAAACTATTCTACTTGGTTAGATTTTGTTAAACTTCCACTTTTACTAATAGGTTTAGTAAGTATAATAGTACTTTCAGTAGCGATGGTTTTAGTTTCATAGAAATTGTGAAAGTAGGGCAAGTTTCTTGCCCTACTTTTTTTGTTAGAAACTCAATTAGAAACTAGTATTTTTCAATGTATAATTGATTAGATAAAGTTATAATGATATAATAATTTCAATATTTATCTGTTGAGGAAATATTTTCTATGAAATTCTATTTGAAGGAGTAGTTATGATTAATTTTAAAGACGAAATTGTACAAATCTTTGATGACTTATTAAATAAAGATGAAGAAGTAATGTCTATCGATGACATTAGGAAAAATATAGAAACACCACCAAATTACGAAATGGGAGATTATGCTTTTCCAGTTTTTCAATTGGCTAAAGTTTTCAGAAAACCTCCAAAAGATATTGCAGAAGATTTAGCAAGTAAAATTGAAAATAAGTATTTTGATGAAGTTAAAACACAAAATGGTTATATAAACTTTTATCTAAATAGAGCTGAAATTTCTAACTATATTTTAAGTGAAATTAAGGAAAAAGGGGAAGAATTTGGTAGACCAGGAATTGGAGAAGGACAAAATGTTGTTATCGACTATTCTTCACCTAATATTGCTAAGCCTTTCCATATCGGACATTTAAGATCTACAGTTATTGGGGACTCTATTGAAAAAATTTATAAGTTCTTAGGTTACGATACTTATGGATATAATCACCTTGGTGATTATGGAACTCAATTTGGTATGCTTATTTATGCTATTAATGATGGAAATATAGCTAAAGAAGATATAGAAAAAGATCCGATTCCAGAGCTTCTAAAATTATATGTTGATATAAATACAAGAGCTTCTGAAGACGAAGAAATTATGAATGAATGTAGAAAATGCTTTGCTGAACTTGAAAATGGCAATTCTGAATATGTTCAAATGTGGGAATGGATTAGAGAAGTTTCCTTACATGAATTCCAAAAAGTTTATGACATGCTTGACATAGAATTCTACAAATTCCAAGGAGAATCTTTCTATACTGATTATATGCCAGCTGAAATTGAACAGCTTAAAAAATCAGGAAAAATGGTTGAAAGTGACGGAGCATTAAGGGTAGACCTTGAAAAATATAATCTTCCATCTCCAGTTGTAATGAAGTCTAATGGTTCAACAATGTATATCACTAGAGATCTTGCTACAGCTGCATACAGACATAGAGAACATAAGCCATATAAGAATATCTATGTTGTAGGATCTCAACAAATCCTTTATTTCCAACAATTAAAGGCTGTATTAAAAGAAATGGGATATGACTGGTATGATGAACTTATCCATATACCATTTGGTATGGTTTCTTTAAAAGATGGAACTCTTTCTACAAGAAAAGGTAGAGTTGTTTACCTAGAAAATGTATTAAAGAAAGCTGTTGAAAAAGTTGGTGAAATCCTTGATGAGAGAGAAGAAGAAAAAGGAACTAAGATTGAAAACAAAGATGAACTTGCTAAGCAAGTAGGTATCGGTGCAGTTAAATTCCAAGAGCTTTTCAATCAAAGGATAAAAGATTATGTATTTGATTGGGATCAAACACTATCTTTCGAAGGAGATACTGGTCCTTATGTACAATATGTACACGCAAGAATTTCATCTCTTCTTGAAAAAGGTGGATTCGATATAAATAATGAGATTGATCCAAGTCTTTTAACTGAAGAAAATGAAATAAATT
>CAYSPO010000009.1:7832-40930 GCA_964432945.1 uncultured Peptoniphilaceae bacterium | reverse complement strand
AGAATTTGAAAAAAGAATTTGATACAGAGAATGGTACTCTAGAAGTTATCAAAGGTGTAGATCTAAATATAAAAAAGGGAGAAATCTTTGGGATTATAGGCCTTAGTGGAGCAGGAAAGTCAACTCTTGTTAGATGTATCAATAGACTTGAGGAGCCAACTTCAGGTAAAGTAATTATTGATGGTGAAGATATAACTGCTATGGATGAAAACTCCTTAAGAAATCTAAGAACAGAAATTGGAATGATTTTTCAGCATTTTAATCTTTTTGACCAAGAAACAGTTTTTGATAATATAGCTTATCCTTTAAGAATTAAAAATATGCAAAAAGAAGATATAAATGAAAGAGTGAATAATTTGTTAAAGTTTATTGATCTCGAGGATAAAAGAGATGAATACCCCTCAACACTTTCTGGTGGTCAAAAGCAAAGGGTGGCAATAGCAAGAGCTTTAGCAAGCAAGCCAAAAATAATCTTATCTGATGAAGGAACTTCAGCATTAGATCCTGCTAATACAATGGCTATACTTGAAATTTTAAAAAAAGCTGTAAAAGAATTTGATTTAACTATTGTAATGATAACTCATCAAATGGAAGTAGCTAAAGAAATATGCGATAGAATAGCAGTTATGGAAGATGGAAAAATTATAGAAGAAAATACAGTGGAAGAATTATTCAAAAATCCAAAAACTCAAAGAACTAAGTCATTCATTGAAGGCCTTCAGAAGACAAGTGTAGATGATTTTGATTATTCTAAACTAGAAGGACTAGCAGTAAGACTTACTTTTGATTCGAATACTGCGAAAAAGCCAATAGTATCTCAAATAATTAGAGAATATAATGTTGATATGAATATTATTTCAGGAAATATTAATGATTTAAGAGAAAGTGAAGTAGGTTTTCTAAATATTGAAATCTTAGGAGATCCAGAGCACACTAAAGGTGCAGTAGAAGAATTACAGGCTAGAGGAATAAATGTGGAGGTGATAGAATGTTAGAATTACTCACTGAAGCAAGTATTCAAACCATTATTATGGTTTTCGTATCCACATTAATCGCAGTAGTAATCGGTTTGCCTCTTGGAATTAAATTAGTTCTTAGTCAAAAAGGTGGGTTAGAGGAAAATCTTGGATTATATGGAATTTTATCAAGTATAATAAACCTTTTAAGGTCAGTACCATTTATTATACTAATGTTATTATTATTCCCTTTATCAAGATTGATTTTAGGAACATCAATTGGAACAAAAGCTGCAGTTATACCTTTATCAATTTCAGCAAGTCCTTTTGTGGCAAGGCTTATAGAGCAAAATATTAATTCAGTTGAAAAAGGTAAAATTGATGCAGCAATTTCTATGGGAGCTTCTACTTGGGAAGTAGTTAGAATGCAAATCAAAGAAGCTATGCCAGCAATAATTAACTCAATTACGACAACAACAGTAAATATAATCGGATACTCAGCTATGGCAGGTTCTATTGGAGGGGGAGGGCTTGGTGATACGGCTATAAGATACGGTGTTTATAGAGGGGAAACCAATACCCTTTGGTTAGCAGTTATCTTACTTGTAATCTTTGTCCAAATCATTCAATTTATAGGAACAAGCCTAGCAAAATCAATAAATAAAAAATAAAGGAGAAAAGAAATGAAAAATATATTATTAACAGCACTATTATCTCTTGGGCTAGTAGCGTGTTCAGGGGGAACAACAGAAGAAGCAACAGAAGCAGTAGAAAATAACCAAGTGGAAACTACTGAAGCAGCTGACGGAGAAAAAGATTTAGTTAAAATTAAAGTAGGAGCTACCCCAGTTCCTCACGCTGAACTTTTAGAACTAGTTAAAGAAGACTTAGCTTCTGAAGGAATAGAACTAGAAATTGTAGAATTTAATGATTATCTTACACCAAACTTAGCTCTAAATGATGGCTCAATAGACGCTAACTTTTTCCAACACGAGCCATATTTTGTAGATAATATTGAAACAAATAATCTTGATCTAATATCACTTGGAAAAGTTCACTTAGAGCCGCTTGCTTTATATTCAGATAAATATAAGAGTTTAGATGAACTTCCAGAAGGAGCTGAAATCTTCATACCTAATGATCCAACAAATGGAGCAAGAGCTTTATTATTATTAGACTCAAATGGGTTAATTAAACTAAAAGATCCATCTGATATTAATGCAACAGAAAGAGATATAGCAGAAAATCCAAAAAATCTAAAATTCACAGCATTAGAAGCTGCTGCTATCCCTAGTTCTTATAAAGATGCAGATGGAGCAATAATTAACTCTAACTTTGCGTTAAAGGCTGATCTTAGTCCAACAGAAGACGGGATTATTATAGAAGATAAGAATAGTCCTTATGCCAATTTAATAGCTATAAGAAAAGAAGATGAAAATAGAGAAGAATTACAAACACTTTTAAAAGTTTTACAATCCGATAAAGTAAAAAAATATATAGAAGAAACATATAAAGGAGAAATATTACCAGCTTTCTAAATGTATAAGTAAAAATTCAAGGAGATAATTATCTCCTTGAATTTTTTTATTTCCTTATAAATCAACATTTAGTGAGTTTTGTATATTAGTGAAATTATAAATTGACTAATGGTCAATCAATTGTTATAATATATTTTGTTGCATTTGACTAATGGTCAATTCTCGAAGGAGGGAAGAGCGAATGATTGAAGGTATTGGACTTACAGTTAGGGAAAGAGCTTTATATTTAGCTGCTTACGAACTGTTCACCGAAAAAGGTATAACTGAAACTGCCATCAGCGATATAGTAAAAAAAGCTGGTGTTGCAAAAGGAACTTTTTATACTTATTTTGAAAATAAGGAAGATATTTTAGAAAGAATTGTTCTTAATAAAGGAATGAAAGTTCTAGATGAGGCTTTAATTGCCACGAAAGAAAAAAATATAAATGATTTTAGTGAAGGACTGTTTTGTTTTATAGATTATATAATTGAATATTTTAGAAAAGAACCCCTTATGCTGAAACTAATCCATAAGAATTTATCTTGGGGAATCCTTAGAAGACGTCGCACACACTATGAAGAAATGGATGCTATTTACCTGATGTTTAAAAAAGAATATCAAGATAAAAATATGACAGAACTAGAAATAGAAAGTCTGTTATTTATAATCGTGGATTTAGTAGGCTCAATTTGTTATCATTCAATTGTTTTTTCAGAGCCTGCTCCTATTGATGAAATGAAACCAATTTTATTTAAAACTATAGAGAATATTATTTAGGAGATGTGTATATGAATAAGTTTGGAAATTATATAGCCAAGCACAGAAAACTTGTTTTGCTTATTGCTACTTTGCTTTTAATCCCAGCATTTTATGGGAATGCAATGACAAAAATTAATTATGAAATTCTGACCTATTTACCAGAAGATTTAGAGTCTGTTAAAGGTCAAAATATATTGAGCGAGGTTTTTAATGACTCAGCTAGCGGAATGCTAGTCATTGAAAATATGGAAGAGAAAGATGTTATTAAAACAAAGGAAAAGTTAAAGGAAATACAAGGTGTTAGAGATGTTTTATGGGTAGATGATTTCGTTGATATATCTGTACCAAAAAATATGCTACCTGAAAGTATACAAGAAATTTTCTTTCGTGAAGACTCAACTTTGCTTTTAATAAATTTTGAAGAAGAAACCTCTGCACCAAGCACTCAGAAAGCGATAGAAGATATAAGAAGTGTATTAGATGAACGTAGCTTTTTAAGTGGTATGGCAATGGTGCTAAAAGATACAAGGGACTTATCCGATAAACAAACACCTATTTATGTAGGTATTTCAGTTCTTTTAGCAACAATTATTTTAATGTTAACCTTAGAATCAACTTTTGTACCATTTATTATATTAATTAGTATAGGATATTCAATTCTATATAATATGGGAACGAATATACTTCTTGGGAAAATTTCTTATATAACGAAATCATTAGCAGCCGTATTACAATTAGGAGTTACCTTAGACTACTCTATATTTTTAATACACCGTTATGAAGAAGAATTGAAAAAACAAGATAATAAAGAAAGTGCGATGGGAACTGCTATAGCTAATACAGCATCTTCAATCTTTGGTAGCTCCTTAACTACAGTTGCTGGATTTTTAGCAATCGCATTTATGGAATTGACAATTGGTAAAGATATTGGTCTTGTTATGGCTAAGGGTGTTGTATTTGGATTTATATCAGTTTTAACTGTTTTACCAGCCATGATTTTGATTTTTGATAAATGGATTAATAGATTTAATCATGGAACAGTTTTACCTAATTTTAATCATCTAGCTAACTTTGTTACAAAACACTATAAATCTTTAATTATATTTGGCTTGGTTTTACTTTTACCAGCTTACTATGGTCAAAAAAATAATGATGTTTACTATAACTTAGATGAATCTTTACCAGAAGATATGGAATCAATAGTTGCTTTTAAAAAATTAAAAGATGACTACAATATGAGAACTACACATATGATAGTATTTTCTGATGAAGTACAAAACTATGAAGTTCTTAATATGATAGAGGAAATTGAAAAAATAGACGGAATTGAGAATGTTCTAACTTATCAAAAAATAATTGGACCAAGAATCCCAGCTAATTTCATACCAGAGAGTTTTGTAGAAAAATTCGAGAAAAACGGATACAAGCAGATACTTGTTAATTCAAAATATAAAGCTGCTACAACTGAAGAAAATGAACAAATTGAAGAAATTGACAAAATTGTTAAACAATATGATTCAAATGCAATGATTACAGGCGAAGGAGTATTAACAAAAGATTTAATTGAAATCGCAGATAGAGACTTTGATCGTGTAAATCTTATTTCATTTGCAGCAATATTTGTAATTATTATGTTCGTATTTAAGTCAATAGCTATTCCTTTATTCTTGATACTAATAATTATGTTAGCTATTTTCATAAATATGAGTATTCCATTCTATTTTGGACAATCTATTCCATTTATTGCGGGAATAGTAATAGGCTCTATTCAGTTAGGAGCAACTGTGGATTATGCAATTCTATTGACTACAAGATTTAGAGAAGAAATTGGAAATGGTTATGATCTTATTAAAGCTATGCAAATTTCTGTACAAGAGTCAGCAAAATCAATTGCAACAAGTGGTTTAGCTTTCTTTGGATCTACAATAGGAGTTGCTGTCATTTCTGAAATGGAAATAGTAAAGAGTTTAAGTTTGATGATAGCCAGAGGTGCGTTAATTAGTACACTGCTTATTTTATTAGTATTACCAGGTATTTTAATTGCAGGGGAAAAATTAATTGAATTAACAACAGTAAATTGGAATAAAAATGTAATTAAGGAGAATAAATAATATGAAAAATAATAAATCAATTAGAGTATTGTCAGCAGTTATGGCTACTTCAATGTTGTTACAAACACCAGTTTATGCAGCATCAAAAGTAAAAAAAGAAGAAACTGTATATGTTGAGTTAGACAATAAAGGTAATCCAATAGATAAAACATCAAGTATTTGGCTACATTCAGATACTCCTTTAAAAGATTTAAAAGATAAAAGTACCCTTAAAGATGTAGTAAATGTAAAAGGAGACGAAGAGCCGGAAATAAAAAATAATGAATTACATTGGTCTACTGAAGAAAACGAAATATATTACCAAGGTGAGCCAAACAAAGAATTACCATTTAATATAAAAATACAATATTTCTTAAACGATAAAGAAGTACATCCTGAAGATATTATTGGTGAATCAGGTAAATTGAAAATGAAAGTTGCCATAGAAAATAAAGATATTAGAAAAGTAACTTTAGAGAGTGGAGAAAAAAGAGATGTTTATACTCCTTATCTAGTAGCAACAACCATTAATTTACCAAGTGAAAAATTCGAAAATATTAAAGTAAATACTGGAAGAGTAGTATCAGATGCAAGCCATCAAGTAGTTGGATATGTTGCTATTCCTGGATTAAAAGAAAGTCTTAACTTAAAAGATGATTTAATAGATTTACCAGATTATTTAGAATTAACAGCAGATGTTAAAGATTTTGAAATGCTTTCTATTGCAATGGTTGCAAAGTCAGAACTACCAGAGATAGATGATTCAGAAGTATCAGAAAATCTTGAAGATTTAATTGATGGTGTAAATAAGATGGTAGACGCTGGACAAGACCTTACTGATGGGACAGGAAAGCTAGTTGATGGTCAAGTAGAATTATACAATGGAATAGATGTGTTAACTCAAGGAGCTCAAAAATTAGAAGAAGGAACTAATCCGTTATCTCAAGGAAGTTCAAAGCTTAAAGAAGGAATGGATAGTGCGCAAGCAGCGAGTGTTGAGGTTAGCAATGGGTCTCAACAATTATCAGAAAATTCCGAAAAACTAGGTAATGCATATGTTGCATTATCTGATGGAACAGTACAATTCAGTGAAAAAGCTCAAGAATTATCTCAAGGAGTTAATCAACTTGGAGCGAAATTAAACACCATACCTGACGCAGTATATCAATTAAATCAAGGCATGTCTGAAGTTATGGGTAATATGAATACAATTTCTCAAGGACAAGATGCCTTAACTAGTGGCTTAGTAGAAGCGAAAAATGGTGTCAGTCAAATAACAGCTGGAAAACAACAAGAAGCAGAAGGAATAGAAGGACTAAAACAAAATGCTCAATATATAGAAGCTTTAATTTCCCAAATAGAAGATGAAGAAGCAAAAGCAGAATTACTTTCAGCTATATCTATGCAACAACAAGGGTTAGAGCAAGTATCAGGATCTAGCTATCAACTTATAGGAGCACTTGGAGAAGTTGAAAACGGAATAAATTTTGCCATTGATTCATCTGGTCAATTAGCTGAAGGATCTAGGCAACTAAATGAAGGACAAGCTGCAATTGCAGCAGGACTTGCAGAACTACAAGAAGGAACTAAAGAAATACCTGCAGTTACCCAACAATTCGAAGAAGCAAGCCAACAATTAGGACAAGCAGCTGGACAAATTAAAGATAAATCTTTACAAGCTAAAAGTGCAGCTGGACAATTTACTAATGGTAGTGAAAAATTAGCTCAAGGAAGCAAACAATTATCTAGTGGTCTATCAGAATTACAATCAGGAACAAGTCAACTTAATGCTGGTATGAATGAACTTTCAAATGGAGCTAATGGACTTGCAAAAGGAAGCAATATGCTTAGAGATGGCAGTAGCAAACTAGTTGATGGTACTCATGAATTAGATGATGGAATGAATAAATTCTATGAAGAAGGAATTGAAAAACTTCATGATGAAGTAAATAACTCAGATTTAGATATAGAAGAAATTATAGAAGTAAAAGATAAAATGGTTGAACTTTCAAAAGAAAATGACTCTTTCACAGGAAAATCTGACGATATGGAAGGCGACCTTAAATTTGTTATTAAGACAAGTACTATAAAAGATGAAAAAGAAGATGAAGAGGAAAAAGAAGTAGAAACTAAAGAAACAACCAAAGAAAGCAAAGGCTTCTTCAACTGGTTAAAATCTTTATTTACTAAATCTTCAAATTAATAAATTTCTTAGAAAAACACTCTAACATTCTCAAATAGATTTTCAAAAAAGACTCACCGATAAAAAAGGTGAGTCTTTTTTAGGTAATATAGGTACTCATATTAATAATTATTATTTTAACCTTTGCTAATATCATCCTTCAAAAGCCTTATCAACTTCCTCTTTTAACTTTAGGCTTGTTTCTTCATCAATAGAATATATAGTTGTTCTGAAAGGGTAACCATATCCTCTAATCTCTTTCATCCTAGTAGGGGAGATTGGGTTATCTGAGATATCTTTAAAGTTAGTTAATTCTACATAGTATTTATCTCCTTCTACTCCATACCATTTCTCTTTTTTTTCTACTGCTATTTACTATTCCACTAGCGATTATTCCACTTCCAGACTTATATAAAAAGACTCTATCTTTTAGTTGTAAATTATCTATTTTTCCTTCCAACCACTTGTATAAGCAGCAGCGATATTTCTTGTTAGCATCTCTGTATGGGCTTCTACATCATTATTATAACTTGTGTTTAATATATAACTATTGGTTTCATAGTCAATTAAACTTTTATCTGGCATATATCTATCGATTTCCATATAATTTTTATCTTCTATTTGGTAAATCCAATAAATTAACCCATCTATTTTTAAGCCTTTATTTATCCAATACTTTATAGCTTCAATAGTTTTTTGATCCATTCCATTAGTGACCATAATGAAATTCTGCTCTTTATTAAACACATTTTCATCTAAAGGTTTTTCTAGACCAAAGTAATCAGAATGATTTTTTACTAAACTTATATCATTTCTTTCTGTAAAACTTTTATACATATTATCTAAATCTTCATAACTACTATTTCCGAATAGTTGACCATATCTTAGTACTTGTAATAAATTTTCTTCTTTAGCTTGCCATCTTTTTAATTCGAATATGTATAGATTTTCATTTGTA
This sequence comes from uncultured Peptoniphilaceae bacterium, assembly GCA_964432945.1. GTDB lineage: Bacteria > Bacillota > Clostridia > Tissierellales > Peptoniphilaceae > CAYSPO01. The sequence goes on along the minus strand of CAYSPO010000009.1, from coordinate 32,467 downwards.
TCTAAAGCCATAATATCTGCTTCTTCTTGAAATTTACGTTCTTTGAATATAGGCATCAAGCTCCTACTGGAAATGAAATCATCTATATTTTCTACTATCATATTTTCCAAATCTTCCTCTAACCATCCTATATCCCTTAAATTACTTTTTTTATTTTAATATTTTCCCCTTTATTTTTCAATTCATATAACATAATTTTTCCTCCTTTTTATTATATTAATTCTAAAGTTATATTTTTATTAACTTTTTTTAGTTATTTTAATTCTAATATACTAATATTAATCTTAGTTAATGATATTATAATTAAAAATATTTATTTTATTTTTTATATTAATCTAAATTACACTACCCTACAAAGTCTTAATAAATCTGTTATAATGAAAGTAATAAAAACGTTTACTTAAATAAGGAGTGCTTATGGAATTTAGAATAGAACAGGATTCTCTGGGGGAGATTGAAGTTCCTGTTGATTTTTACTGGGGAGCCCAAACCCAAAGATCTTTTGAGAATTTTCCTATTGGAAATGAGATTATGCCTGAAGAACTTATAAGGGCAATTTCAGTTATAAAGTATGCTGCAGCTAAAGCAAATAAAGATTTAGGAAAGCTTAATTCTAAAAGATCTGATTTAATTTGTAAAATTGCAGAAGAAATATACAGTCAACCTTTAAATGATTTTCCTCTTGTTGTTTGGCAAACTGGAAGTGGAACTCAAAGTAATATGAATGTAAATGAGGTTATAGCTAATAAAGGAAATGAACTTGTTGGGCAAAAGCTTCTTCATCCTAATGATCATGTTAATATGAGTCAAAGTTCTAATGATGTTTTTCCTACTGCTATGCATATAGCAAGTATTAAAGTTATAATTGAAAATTTAATTCCTTCAATTGATTATTTAATTGAGAGTTTTATTGAATTAGAAAAAGATTTTAAGGATATCTATAAAGTAGGTAGAACCCATTTACAAGATGCTGTTCCTCTTAGCTTTAGTCAAGAAATATCATCATGGAGAATGACTATAGAAAATGATAAAGATCAAATTCTATTAGTTTTAGATAATCTTAGAGAAGTTCCAATTGGAGGTACTGCAGTAGGAACAGGATTAAATACTCCAAAAGGATTCGATAAACTAGCTGCCCAGTATATTTCTCAATTTACTGGTCAAGAGGTAATAGTTATGGATAATAAATTTTCTGGAATAAGCTGTAAATCTGCTATAGCTAATACTCATGGTGCTTTGAAAATATTGGCAGCAGATCTTTTAAAAATTACTAATGATATTAGATTTTTAGCAAGTGGCCCTAGGGCGGGGATAGGAGAGCTTATTCTTCCTGCAAATGAGCCAGGTAGTTCAATTATGCCAGGAAAGGTAAATCCTACTCAAGCAGAAGCTCTAGCTATGGTATGTTTACAGGTAATGGGAAACGATGTAACAATTGGTTTTGCAGCTTCTCAAGGACATTTCCAGCTTAATACCTATATGCCTCTTATTATTTATAATTTTTTGCAGTCAGTAACTTTATTAACTGATAGTATAAATTCATTCACAAAAAGGTGTGTAAGCGAAATAAAACCAAATAGAGAAGTTATAAATTATTATTTAGAAAATTCTTTAATGGTAGCTACTGCCCTTAATACTTCTATCGGTTATGACAAGGTGGCAAAGGCAGTTAATTATGCTCATGAAAATAATCTATCTTTAAAAGAAGCTTGTCTTGCTTTAGATATACTTACAGAAGAAGAATACAATGATATTATTGATATTAGAGAAATGGTAGGTGAATAATGGACGTTTATGAAAAATCCTTAGATCTCCACGAAAGATTATCTGGTAAATTAATGACAGATTTAAGGGCAAGTTTAGATAATGCTGAAGATCTTTCTCTTATGTATTCTCCAGGAGTAGCAGAACCATGTAGGCAGATACACAAAAACCCTTCTCTTTCTTATAAATATACTTGGAAGAAAGATACAGTTGCTGTAATCTCTGATGGTTCAGCTGTTTTAGGACTTGGCAATATCGGGCCTTTAGCTTCTCTTCCAGTTATGGAAGGAAAGTGTTGTCTTTTTAAAAGATTTGCAGGATTAAATGCAGTTCCCGTTATTTTAGATACTCAGGACACAGAGGAAATTATACAAATTGTTAAATCAATTGCTCTAACATACGGAGGAATTAATTTAGAAGATATAAGTTCTCCTAGATGTATTGAAATTGAGAAAAGATTAAAAGAAGAACTTGATATACCAGTTTTTCATGATGATCAGCATGGTACTGCAATAGTTGTTTTGGCAGGACTTATAAATGCTTTGAAATTAGTAGAGAAAAAACCTGAAGATTTAAAGTTAGTCATAAATGGTACTGGGGCTGCTGGCTCAGCTATTATTAAGATATTACTTAATTATGGAGTTAAAGAAATCCTTGCCTTTAATAGTAAAGGAATTCTTAATATAAATAAATCTGAAAACTATGCTCCTCATGTTAAAGAAATCGCCAATTTAACTAATCCAAATAATGAGGATGTAAGTCTTGCAGAAGCTGTAAAAGATGCAGATGTATTTATTGGAGTAAGTGTGGCAAATGTATTAACTTCTGATATGGTTAAAACAATGGCTAAAGATTCAATAATATTTGCTTTAGCAAATCCAGATCCAGAAATAGATTATGATTTAGCTAAAGAAGCTGGTGCAAGAGTTGTAGCAACTGGTAGGTCAGATTACCCTAATCAAATTAATAATGTTTTAGCTTTTCCTGGAATATTTAAGGGGGCTATGGAAGTTGGAGCTAGTGAAATTACTGAAGGAATGAAACTTGCTGCTGCTTGTGCTATTGCTGATCTTGTTGATGATTTAAGTGAAGATCAAATTATACCAAGACCTTTTGATCCAAGAATTTCAGAAAGAGTTGCTCAAGCTGTTGGAAAAAAAGCTAAAGAAGAAAATATTATTCGTAAGGATTTCTCAGAATAATAAAAAATATATATAAATATAAGTCCTCATTAAATAATGAGGACTTATATTTTATTGATTAAATTTTATAAAGAAACCAACAATATGTATCTATATTGTAAATAAGCTGCAAGGGGCGAAGCCTTCCCTGTATAATTGCTTGACAGTCGTAAATAAGAGCTTTATTTCCAGCAGTTTTATCTTTTCTAACAGAATTAACCCTATCTATAGAGATAACGCACTTTTCTCCTAAATCATTGTTTAGTCTAAATTTTATGGGCTGAGGATTAGCTTCTGGCTTAAAATAAATAATAGTTTCTATTTCTTGCATCTTTACTTTCATTTTCTACTCCAATCTACTTGTCATCACTGGGTAATCTAAATCTTCTTGGGTGCCGCCTATTACTGGTGGAATTCCAGAATTTAAAAACACAGATCTTTGTATGGATGTAAGACCATATTTATACCTTATTGTGTCAATTGTATTATCTAAAGATTCAGGAAAAGTTTCTTTATTAAAAAAAGATAGTTGTTGGGTATCTTCATCAACTAAATCTTGTACTCTAACTCCTAGATGGCGAATAGGAGTACCTGTCCACAGTTCTAAAAAGAGTTTTTTACTTTCATTAAATATACTTTGGCTAGAGCTAATTGGTGTAAATAGTTTTCTTTGTTTACTATGACCAGAAAAATCTTTATATCTTATAGATATAGAAGCTATATAGGCTTTTTTGTTAATTGACCTTAACCTTAGCCCTACCATCTCTGATAAGGCTAAAATAACCTTAAAAGCTTCTTCTTTGTTGTCTATGTCAAAGGGGATAGTTGTGGAGTTACCTATACTTTTGACGGGACTTGATGTATTTGTGATTTTAGAGTTTTCAATTCCATTGGCATATTCCCAAATTAAAAGTCCAGGTTTTTTTAGCCAATTATATATGTATTCAGGATTTAATTTTGCAAGCTGACCTATTGTATCGATTCCTCTGGATTCAAGTTTAGCCTTAGTTCTCGATCCCACCATAAAAAGCTCTCCTACTGGCAAAGGCCAGAGCTTATATGGGATTTCTTCTTTGTATAGAGTATGAGTCATATCTGGTTTTTTGAAATCTGAGGCAACTTTGGCGAGTAGTTTATTGTCTCCTATACCGATATTAACTGTAAAACCAAGGGTTTTTCTTACATCTTCTCTAATTATGTCTGCATATTCTTTAGGATCTAAAATGCCCTTATAGTCTATAAACATTTCATCAACAGAAAATCTTTGTATATAAGGTGAGTAGTTTTTCATTAAATCATAAAGAGCATTACTAGCAGTAAGATATCTATCGTAATTTGGTGGAACAATAATTAAATTAGGACATTTTTCTAGGGCTGATCTGATAGGTTCTCCAGTTTTTATATCAAATGCTTTAGCTGGTATAGATTTAGCCAAAACAATTCCTCTTCTTTGTTTTTCATCTCCACCTATCACAGATGGAATTTCTCTTAGATCTAAACTAGATCCTTGCTGAATTCTATAAGAAGCTTCCCATGATAAATAGGCTGAATTAACATCTATATGAAAAAACTTATGGTAGCTTTTTTTATTCATTATTTTTCCTCCTCTAAAAATGTACCTAAGTATATATTACAAAACATATGTTCTAAATTCAAGTTTTTTATTCCTTCTTTTGATAAGTTTAATAGGCTATAATAAAATAAAGGACAAAAAAAGGAGAGACTATGGAAAAAATTAGAGAAATTTGTAGACAAGAGCTTAGTAAAGAAAGCCAAGATATAGAAAAATCAAATGAGATGTGGGATAAAAGAGCGAAAGAATTTAATACTATGACTGATTCTAAAAAGAAGCCTAGTTATTTTGATATATTTTCTTCTTATGCTCAAATAAAATCTAGTGAGATTTTAGATATAAGCTCTGGGGCAGGTAGATATATGAAAATGTTTCTAGAAGCAGGAGCTAAAGCTTATGGGGTAGAGCCTTCAAAGAAAATGGCTGAACTTAGCTTGAAAAATTTAGATAAGCTAGGTATATCAAAAGATAACTATTATGTTTTTAACCAATCTTTACAAGATTTTAAGGTAGAAAGACAATATGATTATATATTTATATCAAATTCCCCAGTTATTGAATACTACGAAAATTATGAAAAGATAATGAGACTTGCTAAAAAAGGAATATTTATTGGCTCTTGGGTTGATAGAAGCGATTCTCTTTATGAAAATTTAGCTAAAAAATTAAATTTATATGAAAAAAGAGCTGCTTCTTATGATTTAATTTATATTTTTAATCTTATGGTAGCAGATGGATATATGCCAGAATATAGGATAATAAAAAGAGAATATAATCATAATGATAAGTTAGAGAATTTTATTCAAAGATATACTAGTTGGCTTTATGGATCTAGTTATACAGCTGATGATGTAAAAAGAGTTAAGGAAAATCTTAAAGAATTTGAAAATCCAGATGGAAGTTATCCAAGGGTAAATAAAGATGTAAGAGGGGTTTTATATTTAGGGTTAGAATAAATTAATAGAAAAAATTAACTAATTTAAATAATTATAAAAATTATTTATGTTTTATTCCTTTAATCAAGTTGATATTATTGAAGAAAATGGCTATAACTGTTAAACTAATAATGATTATAAGAAAGATTAATGGAGGTTGGTATGGATATTAAAGAACTTTCAATAAATACAATTCGTCTACTTTCGGTAGAACAAATTGAAAAAGCTAAGTCTGGCCATCCAGGTTTACCCCTTGGAGCAGCACCAATGGCTTATAGCCTTTGGGCAGACGAGATGAAACACAACCCTAAAAACCCTAATTGGTTTGACAGGGACAGGTTTATCTTATCAGCAGGTCATGGCTCAGCTCTTCTTTATTCTTTATTCCATTTATTTGGATATGGTTTAGAGATTGAAGATTTGAAAGATTTTAGACAATTAGATAGTAAGACACCTGGTCACCCAGAGTATGGTCATACACAAGGAGTAGAAGCTACTACTGGTCCTTTAGGACAAGGGCTTTCTATGGCAGTTGGTATGGCTATGGCTGAGGCTAACTTGGCGGCTAACTATAATAAAGAAGATATGAAAATCATTGACCACTACACCTATGCTCTTGTAGGAGATGGATGTTTGATGGAAGGAATCACGAATGAAGCATCTTCTTTAGCGGGTACTTTAAAATTGTCAAAACTTATCGTGCTTTATGACTCAAATAATATCACTATTGAAGGTGAGACAGATATTGCCTTTAGTGAAAATGTTAGAGCAAGATATGAGGCGTTAGGTTGGGATACTTTCTATGTAGAAGATGGAAATAATATCGATGATATTTCACAAGCTATAAAGGAAGCTAAAGCAAGCGATAAGCCAAGTCTAATAGAAATTAAGACTAAAATAGGATACGGATCTCATCAAGAAGATTCATGCAAAGCTCATGGAGCACCATTAGGCCTTGAAAGTATAGCTTCTTTGAAAGAAAATCTTTCTTGGACTTATGAGGAAGAATTCCATGTACCAGATGAGGTAAAAGCTCATATGCAGGAATTAATTCAAAAAGGTGAAAATCAAGAAAAAGCCCATGAAAGTCTTATGAAATCTTATGAAGAAAAATATCCTGAAGAATATAAAGAGTTAATAGCAAGAATTAACGGAGATATTCCAGAAGATTATTTAGATTCTGATGAATTCTATGACATGGCAAAAGGTAAAGCAACAAGGGCAGATTCAGGAGCAGTTATTAATAAACTTGCTAAAAAAATGCCTGGACTTATTGGAGGATCAGCAGACCTTGGCCCTTCTAATAATACAGAAATGAAAGATAGAGATTTTTTCTCAGCTGAAAATTATTCAGCAAGCAACATCCATTTTGGAGTTAGGGAACACGCTATGGGGGCAATATGTAACGGTATGGCTCTACATGGTGGATTTATTCCTTATTGTGCAACCTTTTTAATCTTTTCAGACTATTTGAAACCAGCTTTAAGGCTATCAGCTTTAATGGGACAAAGAGTAATTTATGTTTTAACTCATGATAGTATAGGTGTTGGGGAAGATGGGCCAACTCATCAACCAATAGAACATTTAGCTATGCTAAGAGCAACCCCTAATGTGAGTGTGTTTAGACCAGCAGATAGTGTAGAAACAGCTTCAGCTTGGGCTTATGCTTTTAAAAATGTAAATGGTCCTACTGTGTTGGCCTTAACAAGACAAGGAACTAAACAACTAGAAGAAACTTCAAAAGAAGCACAAAAAGGTGCGTATATACTTAAAGAGTTTGGAGAAAATCCTGAAGTTATTTTAATGGCTAGTGGTTCAGAGCTTGGTCTTATTTATGAAGCTGGAGAAAAACTTCTAGATGAAGGTATTTCTTCAACAATAGTATCTATGGCATCTATGGATGTATTTGAAAAGCAATCCGATGAATATAAAGATTCAGTTTTAGATCCAAAAATAACAAAAAGAATTTCTGTTGAAGCAGCTTCAACTATGGGCTGGCATAAATATATAAAAGATGGAAAAGCTATCGGAATGGAAGGCTTTGGGGCATCAGCACCTGGAAATAAATTATTTGAAAAATTTGGATTTACAGTTGATAATATAATTAATCAAGTTAAAGATATAATTAAATAAATATAAAATTCAAGGAGGAATTTATGAAAGTAGCTTTAAGCGGTTTTGGTAGAATTGGTAGAGAAGTAGTTAGAATTATGTTAGAGGAAAAGCCAGAAGGTATTGAGTTAGTTGCTTTAAACTTAACTTCTGACGCAGAACATGAAATGAGATTATTAAAATATGACTCACTTTATGGAAAATTCAAGGGAGATATCGAAGTTAAAGAAGATTCAGTTGTAATCAATGGTCAAGAAATTAAAATAGTTTCTGACAGAGATCCTGCAAACCTTCCTTGGAAAGAATTAGGAGTAGACCTTGCAATAGATGCAACTGGTGCTTTTAAAGATCATGAAGGTTTAAGCAAACATCTTCAAGCAGGAGCAAAGAAAGTAATTATTACAGCTCCAGGAAAAGGTGTAGATAGAACAATTGTTATGGGTGTTAATGATGAACAATATAACCCAGAAACTGACCATGTAATTTCTAATGCTTCTTGTACAACAAACTGCTTAGCTCCAGTAGCTAAAGTTATATTAGATAAATTTGGAATTAAAAAAGGTCTTATGACTACTATTCATGCTTATACAGGAGACCAAAATATACATGATGGAAAGCATAAAGATCCAAGAAGAGCAAGAGCAGCAGCACTTAGCATGGTTCCTACAACAACTGGTGCAGCTAAAGCAGTAGCACAAGTTATCCCTGAGTTAGAAGGAAGACTTGATGGGTATGCAGTTAGGGTTCCAACCCCAACAGTATCTTTAGTAGATGTGGTTTTCCAAGTTGAAAAAGAAACAACTAAAGAAGAAGTAAACGCAGCTCTAAAAGAAGCAAGCGAAGGCGAAATGAAAGGTATTTTAGGATTTGCTGAAGAACCTCTAGTATCAATCGACTACCAAGGAGATTCAAGATCATCTATCGTAGATGCAGACTTAACTAATGTTAAAGATGATATGGTTAAGGTTGTTGCATGGTATGATAACGAATGGGGATACTCAAACAGAGTAGTAGACCTAGTTAAGATGATTGCAGAAGCATAAAAAATAATATAAATAAAGATAAGAAATATAAGTTAACTTATGGCTAAAGTATTATTTAGTCAGTTGGGAGAAATATGAAGATTTTTCTTTAGAAGACTAAATTTTAATTAGGATTATATCAAGGACTCTATCAGCTAGTTTTCATCTAGCTGGTAGGCTTTGAAATTTATCCTATTTTTTATCTTAATAAGTAAGCTGTGTTTATTTAACACAGCTATTTAAATTAAAAGGGGTAATTCATGAAAAAAACTTTAAATGATATGAATTTTGAAGGTAAAAAAGCCTTAGTTAGGGTTGATTTTAATGTACCTTTAGAAAATGGGAATATTACAGATGATGCTAGAATCGTAGCTGCACTTCCTACTATTAAAACTATATTAGAAAAAGGTGGAGCAGTTATTTTAATGAGCCACTTAGGAAGACCTAAAGGCGAAGCAAAGGCTGAATTCTCTTTGAAGCCTGTAGCTAATCACTTAAAAGATTTATTAGGTAAAGAAGTAGAATTCTGGCAATCAGATTCAGTTATAGATGAAGATGTAAAAGAAAAAGCTAAAAATTTAAAAGCAGGTCAAGTAGCTATTTTAGAAAACACAAGATATAGATCTGAAGAAGAAGCTAATGATGAGGAGTTTTCTAAAGAGTTAGCAAGCCTTGCTGATGTTTATGTAAATGATGCTTTTGGAACAAGCCATAGAGCACATGCATCAAATGTTGGAGTATCTAGCTTTTTACCATCAGCTGTAGGTAAATTAATTGAAAAAGAAATTAGTATTATGGGTAAAGCTTTGGAATCCCCAGAAAAGCCTTTTGTAGCTATTTTAGGTGGAGCTAAAGTTTCAGATAAAATTTCTGTAATCGAAAACCTTCTAGATAAAGTTGATTCTATCTTAATAGGTGGAGGAATGGCTTATACTTTCTTAAAAGCTCAAGGTTATGAAATTGGTAAATCATTACTAGAAGAAGATAAAATAGACTATGCTGCTAAATTATTAGAAACAGCAAAAGAAAAAAATGTAGACATACTTTTACCAGTAGATACTGTTGTTGCAAAAGAAATATCAGCTGATGCTGAAACTTCTATATGTAAAAACGGAGAAATTCCTGCTGATTATATGGGCTTAGATATAGGACCAGAAACTATTAAAAACTATAAAGAAAAAATTATTTCAGCTAAAATAGTTGTATGGAACGGGCCAATGGGAGTTTTTGAATGTGAACCATTCTCTAAAGGAACTTTTGCTATCGCAGAAGCTATGGCTGAAACAGATGGTATTACAATCATTGGTGGAGGAGATTCTGCACTAGCTGTAGAAAGAGCAGGACAAAAGGAAAAAATGACTCATGTGTCAACAGGTGGAGGAGCATCTCTAAAATTTTTAGAAGGAAAAGTTCTTCCTGGAATTGAAGCAATCGAGGAGGCTTAAATGAGAAAACCACTTATAGCAGGAAACTGGAAGATGAATAAGACAAATACTGAAACTGAAGAATTTCTAAATGAACTTTTAGAAATGGATCTTGATTCAGAAGTTGAAGCTTTGATTTGTCCTCCAACAATAGATCTTTATTTAACTAGATCAATTTTAAAAGACTCATCAATTAAACTTGGTGCCCAAAATATGCATAATGAAAATCAAGGAGCATTTACTGGAGAAACATCTCCTATTATGCTTACTGATTTAGGTGTTGATTATGTTATTCTTGGACACTCTGAAAGAAGAAGTTTATTTGGGGAAACTGACGATTTTATAGCTACAAAATTAGCGTCTGCTTATAGCAATGGTTTATTACCTATTTTATGTGTAGGTGAAAGTTTAGAGGAAAGAGAAGCTGGATCTTTTCAAGCAGTAGTAAAATCACAAGTTTCTAAAGGAATTAATGGAATAGATAAAGAAGGATTAGAAAATCTTGTTATTGCCTATGAACCAGTATGGGCTATTGGAACTGGTAGAACTGCTTCTATTGAAGATGCAAGTAATATGGCAAAATATATTAGAAAATTAATTCATGAAATGTATGGAGAAATATCTGAAAAAGTAAGAATCCTTTATGGAGGATCAGTTAAACCAGAAAACATCAAGGAATTTATGGCAGAAGAGGACATAGATGGAGCCTTAGTAGGTGGAGCTAGTCTTGATGCAAAGAGCTTTGCTTCCTTGGTAAATTATAGGAGATAGGATGGAAAAAGCACTTTTAATAATCCTAGACGGACTGGGACTTGGCCAAGACTCTGATTCGAATGCTTTTAAAGTTGCCGATACTCCTGTTTTAGATAACCTTATGAAAGAATATCCCAATACAAAGCTATATGCTTCTGGAGAAGAAGTTGGCTTACCTAAAGGGCAAATCGGTAACTCTGAAGTTGGACATTTGAATATAGGAGCAGGTAGAATTGTCTATCAAGATCTTACTAGGATAAATAAAGATATAGAAACTGGAGATTTTTTTGAAAATCAAGTTATTAATGAAGCTATAGATTCAGCTAAAGAAAAAGGGAAAAATCTTCATCTTGTAGGCTTAGTTTCTAAAGGTGGGGTTCATTCCAGTTTTGAGCATTTGAAAGCTTTAATTAAACTTGCCAAAAAGAAAAATTTTGGAAATCTTTATATTCATGCTTTTCTTGATGGCAGAGATGTTCTTCCAAAATCTGCTTATGATGATATAGAGGAACTTGAACTAGTATTAAAGGAAAACACAGGTACTCTTTCTACAATTATCGGAAGATATTATGCTATGGATAGGGACAAAAGATGGGAAAGAGTAGAAAGAGCCTATGATGCTATGGTTAATAGAGTAGGTGTAAAAGAAAATCCTTTACAAGCAATTAAATCTTACTATGACCAAGGAATTAATGATGAATTTATGGAGCCGATTATTTGTTCAGGAAAAGGAATTGAAGAAGGAGATTCAGTTGTTTTTTTCAACTTTAGAGCAGATAGGGCAAGGCAACTAACAAGAGCCTTTATTGAAAAAGACTTTAATGAGTTTCCTAATATAAAGGCTAAGGATTTAAATCTTAACTTTGTTACAATGACAGAGTATGATGCAAATTTTGAAAATCTTGAAATAGCTTATGGTCAAGAAGAATTAAAAAATACTTTAGGAGAATATATATCTTTTAGAGGAATAAACCAGTTAAGAATAGCTGAAACAGAAAAATATGCCCATGTTACTTTTTTCTTTAATGGTGGAAAAGAAAACCCTTTTAATAATGAAGACAGGTTACTTGTAAATTCACCTAAAGTAGCAACTTACGACCTAAAACCTGAGATGAGTGCATATGAAGTTACAGATGAATTAGTAGATAAGATAGAAAAAGATACTTATGGTCTAATTATCGCTAACTATGCTAATCCAGATATGGTTGGGCATACTGGTGTAGTTGATGCTGCAGTTAAGGCTGTAGAAACAGTGGATAAGTGCTTAGAAAAAGTTATTAAGGCAGCAAGGGACAATAATTATAATATTATAATTACAGCTGACCATGGAAATTGTGAGCAGATGAAAGAACTAGGGAAAGATACACCTTACACTGCTCATACAACTAACCAAGTTCCTTTAATTCTAATTGGAAAAGATGTAGAATTAGAAGAAGGTATTTTGGCTAATATTGCCCCAACTATTTTAGATTTAATGGGCTTAGAAAAGCCAGAAGAAATGACTGAAAATTCAATAATAAGGAGATAATAATGAGTTTTATAGAAGAAGTACATGCAAGAGAAGTTTTAGATTCAAGAGGTAACCCTACAGTTGAGGTAGAAGTTATAACAGAATTAGGAGTTTTAGGTAGAGGAATTGTTCCTTCTGGAGCATCTACTGGAGCTTTTGAAGCTGTTGAGTTAAGAGATAATGACTCTAGATATATGGGCAAAGGTGTTCAAAACGCAGTAGATAATGTAAATGAAGTAATAGCACCAGAGCTTGAAGGCTGGGAAGTTTCAGATCAAATAGGCATCGATAGTATGCTTATAAAATTAGATGGCACAAAGAACAAAGAAAGACTTGGAGCAAATGCTATTCTTGGAGTTTCAATTGCAATAGCTGATGCAGCATCTCAAGAACTAGGCTTAGAATTATTTGAATATATCGGGGGAGTAAACAGTAAAACACTTCCAGTTCCAATGATGAATATCTTAAACGGTGGAGAACACGCTGATAACAATGTAGATATTCAAGAATTTATGATTATGCCAGTAGGAGCTGAAAACTTTAGACAAGCTCTTAGATGGGGAGCAGAAATTTTCCATAATCTAGCAGCTGTTTTAAAAGAAAAAGGACTTGCAACTTCAGTAGGAGACGAAGGTGGATTTGCACCAAACCTTTCTTCAAATGAAGAAGCTCTTGAAACTATTGTAGAAGCTATTAAAAAAGCTGGCTATAAACCAGGAGAAGAAGTTATGCTTGCTTTAGATGTAGCTGCTTCTGAAATGTACGAAAAAGGAAAATATGAATTAAAAGGTGAAGGAAGAAGCCTTGATGTAGATGAAATGATTGAATACTATGAGTCTTTAGTAAACAAATATCCAATTATTTCTATTGAAGATGGACTTGATGAAGAAGATTGGGAAGGCTGGAAAAAACTAACTGATAGATTAGGAGATAGAGTTCAATTAGTTGGAGATGACCTTTTTGTGACTAATACAGAGAGACTTAGCCAAGGAATCAAGGCAAAGACAGGTAATTCTATTTTAATTAAATTAAATCAAATAGGTACAATTACTGAAACACTTGATGCTATTGAGCTTGCAAAAAGACATGGTTATACTGCAGTAATTTCTCATAGATCAGGAGAAACTGAAGATACTACTATAGCTGATTTAGCTGTTGCAACAAATGCAGGACAAATTAAAACAGGTGCTCCTAGCAGAACAGATAGAGTTGCTAAGTATAATAGACTTTTAAGAATAGAAGATTATCTAGGATTAGAAGCAAAATATGATGGAAAAGACTCTTTCTATAACCTTTAAAATCAAATGTTTATAAAAGACAAAAAGAATACCTAAATTTCTAGGTATTCTTTTTTTATTTTTTTCAAAAACTTTGTAAAATTAGTTTTCATTATTATTATTTTTAATATATAATACAAATAATTACCATTAGTTGGATATATATTGGAGGGAGGTATGAAATGAAATTAGGAGATTTATTGAAAGTTTTTTTAGATTATAGTGGAGCATCTATAACAGAGCTTGCAAAAGTACTTGGTTATGACAGATCATACCTAAGTAAGTGGGTTAATAATAGAGAGCTTCCAGTTGAAAATAAATGGGAATCAATAAACGAAAGTTTAGCCTTATTTTTTACAGATAAAATATCAGATTTTGATTTCCAAAGAATTTTATTAGATTTTTATATAGAAGACAATTTGAAGAATACCTCCAATTATGAAGTTTTGAAATATATTCTAAATAAATGCTATTTAGAATCAAGCGTTAGCTTTTCAATGGTTGAAAAATATAATAAAACTAAATTTGTAAGATACTTAAAAGATAAAAATGAAATTACCAATTACTTAAAAAAATTATTAATTGAGGATTATCTAGATTTAGACGATGACGCAGTATTTTACTATTATGGAAATATTATAAATATTTTTAATGAAAAGGCTTTTGAAAAATCTGTTACAAATATAATTTCACCTAAGACTATAAATGTAAAATTTTCAACTTGGGATTTTACAAAAGAAAGAAAACCAAGCTTAGATTTATTGAATGATTATTTACTTATGATTTCCAATGAAAATAATATAAAAATAGAACTTTATAATAATCATTTTAAAGATGAAAGATTAAATGCTTTTGCGGTAAGGAACTGTGTGTTTGGTTGGGGTTTTAGTGGGAATGACTTTGTTCCTAATAAATTTTTTGTCTCTGAAAATAAAGAACAAGTTAAAAAGAATATATTTAGACTAGATGGAGTTTTTGAAAAAGATAAAGAAGTTTTAACCCTTATAAAAAACCCACAAGAAATTATAAATGACTTATATAAAAAGAAAGTTATAAAAAATAGACCGATTTGCTTTATTCCTAGAGCAAATATTTATCTTTCTAACCTAAAGCTAAGAGAAAAACTATATAAGGAAAGGCAAATAAACGGAAATGAATATAAATTATGGGGCTTATTTTATGAAGTCTTTATCAGCTTGCAAAAAAAAGGTACAAAATTTATTTTTTTAAGCGAAAATATTAATTATATACTTACAGATGGGTTGATTTATAGAGCAGGGGGAATTCATAAGCTTTATGGAGATAGCTTAGATATTCTCATACATGATATGTCTAATTTATTTCGAAACTATGAGCATGTAGAAATGATAAATAAAAATGATGTTCCTTTTGAAAAAATTCCTAATTGTATTGTTTACAGTGATGGTGAAGAAGTGGAGATTATGAAGTTTAGTCAAGCAACTCCTTACAACTTTAACAATATTTTATACAAGTCGTCAGATAGGGATTTCTGTAATCTAGTTTATCAATATTTAGAATCCCTTTTAGATGAAAATTTAGTTAGGGGGATAAATGGATTTTAACCAAAGCTTTAAATATTTTGTAGATATGACAAATGCTAAATTTGTAGAAATGGCAGAAGAAATGTCTTTAGATAGATCAAACTTTAGCAGGTGGTATAATAGTAAGGTTTTGCCTAATAAAGACCTATGGTCATTTATTAGAAAAAAGATGGTTAAATATTTTTCGGAAAGAATGACTCCTGAAAATATTGAAGAGTTTTTGACTTTAAGGAATTCCATTAGAAGTGAATATGATAGTTCTGGTTTAGAAATAGTAATAGACAGCGTTCTTAATAGCGGTTATAAGACAAGTATAAATAGATTAGAACTAGAGGAAGAAAAATATATTACTGATAATATGGCATTTGCTATTGAAACAGTGGGCGAGTTTATGGATGTTCTTATTTCTAATATAAATATGACTATTGGAGATGAGAGTAAAAGCAGAGTAGATATCTATTATAGCGATGATTTAATTGACGCCTTAGATCATGAATTTATTGATGGTTTGAATATTCCATTTACCTCAGATCAGTTTTATCAATTTAATTATTTAGCTAATTCTAATGATGATTTAAAAGACAGAGAGATTATTTTTGATAAAATTACAAAGTTTTTTAGATTATCTGAGAAATTACCTTTTATGGATTTTAAAATATATGAAGATGATGATTTAGAGCCTATAAATAAATTTGTAGTTGCTGATAAGCTTGGAGGATACTCAAACAAGATTTTAGATGATGATTATTATATGGGATTTGCCTTAAAAAACAAGGAAACTATTAAATTAATTGAAGAACAATTAAGAGAAAAGTTTAGCAACTTAAATCTCGTTATTAAATCTAGCATAGACTTTCAAGAGTCATATAAAAGAATGGAAAAATCTAAATCTAAAAATAAAATTAAAATGTTCTTACCAGAATTAAGTATTTTTATGTTTTCTTATGATTTAAGAGAGATTTTATTTGATAAAGGAGTAATAGATAAGGAAAATTATAGGGTTTGGGAGACAGTTAAGAGCTTTTTTGAACATCCATGCATTATGAGTGCAGATATTTCTATACCAGAATCTTCTATAATAAAATTTGTGAATAATGGTATAATTACAACACTTAAAGGACAGATACAACTAGATAGAGATGAAATAAAATTAATAAAAAAAGAATATAATGATTTTTATGAAGAAAGATTAGCGAGATCTAAGATTAATATCATATCTACAGACATTCAAAATATTGAAAGATTACCTAAGGCTTTAATTTACAGCGATAAAACTTTTTCTTGTTTCATAAGGCCCCGATACAAAGATAAAACAATGAGAGGTGAGTTTTATAACTCTATTGAAACACCTTATCTTTCAAATATGTTTTACGAATATCTTTTAGCATTAGAGAAATTAAATGAAGGGGAATATATTTTATAAATGTGATATATATATTCACACCTATCAATATAATATAACAAGATATATAATTTAACTAAGAAAGTAGGTGTTAACAAGGAAATGAAAGGAAAAATTTTGAAATTATCTTCTGAAAAAGAAGCCAAACTTCTTTCTATGGAAACTAACTCAGCTAATGGAAATGAAGAAATATTGAATGAATTCTTTTCTATGTTTTTATCTGAATCTGAAGATAATAAGGAGCTAAGCCTTGAAGAGTTATATAAGCAGGTAATTTCATATTTTGACAAAGATGAGACTTCTAAAGTTTTATACTATGATGGTAATATAAGCTCTGATTTTCCGGAAATTGCTTTAGTAAGGGCACAGGAAATGTTAATCATAAGTAAAAATATCAGAATTAAATATAAAGTTGATTTTTCCGAGAAATCAGAAAGAGAATTAAATAATCTATTTGTTTTCCTAGATATGCTTTCGAGACTTAATGCAATAGATTTTGAAATCTATGAAGATAAATTAAAAAACTATAGTAAGTTTGCTATACCTCATGTATTAATGGGATATGGGAAACTTAGTGAAGAAAAGGAAGAAATCAAGTACTGTATATGCCAAGATAATCAATTGATTAATGAAGTATGCTATGATTTATCTCAAGATTTTTCTTCTTTAAATAAGCTATACGGGCTAGCAGATGGAGTAGATTCAATTATAGAAATGATAGAAGAAAGTAAAGGAGAAGATCCAATACTCTACCTTCCATATATATACTTATACTTAGCTGACAAAGAACTTATTCAAGCTATGAGCGACCAAGGTTTAATAAGTTCTCAAGATTATACTTATTGGCAAACTCTTAGTAAACTATGCAATCATGAAAAGTTAAGAGATATTAAATTGGTTGTATCCCAAACAGCTTGGGAGAATACTATGAAAGGCGACTGGGTAAAACTAAGTACAGGATTTGCAAAGATTGAGGATTTTGGAAACTTTGCACCTATAATAAGAAAAAATATAAATAGCAAGTTAATGAAAGATAACTTATATATAAGAAACGATAAAGATGGAGAAAGCAGAAAGCTACCTAATGTTATTTTATATTCAGATACGGAAAATTCATTTGCTATAAGAACTAATATGGGTAGTCATAAAGGAATAGATAGAGTTTTTAATAAAACTTATGATAAAAAAATGGCAAAATGCCTATACTCCTATCTGAATAGGCTTTATAATGGAAACAGTGTTTTCAATAATGATAAGAGTATATTAGCTTAATTTATATTTATAAAATTGAATTTAAGAACTATTTGTGATAATATAATTAGAGCAATATTGGATTTTGGAGGTGCAATATGAAGACGGTTTTTACGGTATTATTAGTTATATCTAGTTTAATTATTATTGGAGCAGTTCTATTAATGGAGCCTAAATCTCAAGGTCTAGGATCAGGATTTGGAAGTGACACTAGCATGTTTGATATGGCTGGAAATAATAGGAGAGATGCTCTTTTGAACAGGGTAATTGTAGTGTGTTCAGTTATCTTTGTAATATCTGCTATTCTAGTAACAGCATTATAACTGAGTGGCTTAGGCCACTTTTTTTTATGCCCTTTTATGGGTATAATATAATACAACAACGAATTATTTATTAATTAAGGAATAAATGGAGGTAAAGATGACCCTTAGAGAACAAATTTTGTTATTAATAAGGTCTAAAGACTATAAAGGAATGACCAAGGAAGAACTAGCCGAGTTCTATGAGCTTGGAAAAGGGGACTATGAAATGTTTTTCAAAACCCTTTATGATATGGAAAAAGAAGGTCTACTTTACCTATCAAAAAAGGGAAAAATTCTCGGCTTAGATGAAATAACATCAGAGGGAGTTTTAGAAGGAAGCTCTGGTGGTTATGCCTTTTTTATTCCTGATAATGCAGATGAACAAGACGTTTTCATACCAGCTCATGCCTTAGCTGGAGCAATTCATGGAGATAGGGTAAAAATAAAAATCACAAAAGAAGCTCAAGGAGATAATAAGGCAGAAGGACAAGTTATCAAACTTCTTTCAACTGTTGATGTTGAAGTTGTAGGGACTTTTGTTCAAGAAGGTAAATATTATTTTGTAGAACCTAATAATAAAAAATATAACAACGACATATTCATTCCGCAAAAATTTACGGCACACGCCAAGCACAATGACAAGGTTGTAGTTAGGCTTATTAGGAGAGCAGAAAAAAATAAAAACCCTGAAGGAAGAGTAATAGAAATTCTAGGGAACAGATTTCAAAGTGGTGTTGAAGTTACATCCATTGCTAGAGAATTGGACTTACCTTATGAATGGCCGGCTGAAGTAGAAGAAGAAGTTAAAAATATTTCAGATAATGTAGAAGAAAAGGAATTGGAAGATAGAACTGATTTTACAGATATATTTACAGTTACAATTGATGGCGAGAATGCTAAAGATTTTGATGATGCTATATCAATTTCAAAGTTAGAAGATGAAAACTATAAGTTAATTGTCCATATAGCAGATGTTACAAATTATGTAAAAGAGGGAAGCCCTTTAGATAAAGAGGCATATAGAAGGGGAAATTCAGTATATCTTTTAGATAGGGTAATCCCAATGTTACCTGAAAAATTATCTAATGGATTATGCTCACTAAAGCCTGGAGAAACAAGACTAACTCATAGCGTTGAGATGATAATTGACGGTAAAGGTGAAGTTTTGGATTATCATTTTTATAACTCATTTATAAAAAGCGACAGAAGACTAGTTTATGACAAGGTATCAGACTTTTTAGAAAAAGAAATCTCTATGGATTATGAATTTCTAGAAGAACAGCTTATACTTATGGAAAATTTAAGAAAAATCCTTCACGAAAAAAGAGTTAGAAGAGGAGCTTTAGACTTCAATATACCAGAATCTGAGTTTGAGTTAGATGATAAAGGAAGGATTAAATCTATTTTCCCAAGAGAAAGAAGAATTGCAGATGCTATAATTGAAGAATTTATGATAGTATGTAATGAAACAGTATCAGAACACTTTGGTTATATGGAATATCCTTTCTTATATAGAGTTCATGAAGAACCAGCCTTAGATAAGGTGGAAGCACTCAAAAATTTAACAGCACCTCTTGGCTATACTATAAAAGGAAAAGATATCCATGCTAAAGATTTCCAAGCCCTTCTTAATGAAGTGAAAGATAAGCCAGAAGAAAGATTAATTTCAACTTTACTATTAAGAACTATGAAAAAAGCTAGATACTCAGCTGATAGGCAAAAGCACTTTGGATTGGCTTCTAGTTTTTACTCACATTTTACTGCACCTATAAGAAGATATGCAGATCTTGTTATCCATAGAGTTTTCAATGCAGCTGTTGAAAATAAGCTTCCTATTGACAATTTTCAAGAAAATTATAATCATTTGACTGAAGTTGCCCTTCATGTTTCAGAAACAGAAAGACAAGCAGAAGAAGCAGAAAGAGCAGTGGAAGACTATATGAAAACAGAATATATGAAAGAACTCAAAGGAAGAAATTTCAAAGGAATTATATCTTCTCTAACTTCTTATGGAATATATGTAGAACTAGAAAATACAGTTGAAGGACTAGCTAGTTTTAGAAACCAAAGAGATGATTATTATAGCTATGATTCAGAAAATCATATAGTTTTTGGAGAGAAAACAGGAAAAGTAGTTAAAATAGGAATGGAAGTAAAAGTTACTGTACTTGGTGTTGATGAAATAAGAAATGAAATAGACTTTGAAATAATAGAGTGGTGATAATTTGACTAAAGGTAAAATAATTTCTAATAATAAAAAAGCATGGCATGAGTATTTTATAGAAGAAGAGTTTGAAGCAGGAATTGTGTTAGCGGGAACAGAAGTTAAATCTATTAGGCAAGGAAAAGTTTCTATTAAAGAAGCATATTGTAGTATAAAAAATGGCGAAGCATATATTAATGGTATGCATATAAGCCCATTTGAACAAGGTAACCGATATAACTTAGATCCTATAAGGGAAAGAAAACTACTACTTCATAAGAAACAAATCAAAAAGATTTGGGAAGAAGTTCAGCAAGCAGGATATACTATCGTTCCACTGAATGTGAAATTAGTTAACGGACTTGTAAAAGTTGATATAGCTTTAGCTAAGGGTAAAAAACTATATGACAAGAGAGATACGAAAAAGAAAAAAGATGACCAAAGGAAGATGGACAGGGCTATAAAGTATAATTACTAAAATTTTAAGAGGTAAATATGCAAAACTTTCCAGATATAGATAGGGTAAATGATATATTAGATGAAATTGCAGATAATATTCCCAATGAACTTTACAATGGTCTATCTTCTGGTATTATATTAATTGAAAGCTCTAAGAAACATGAAGAATCTCTTGATAACGACCTATATATACTTGGCGAGTACTTTAGAACTCCAATAGAAAAGCAGATTAAAATCTATTATGGATCATTTAAAAAAGTTTATCCTATAATTTCTGAAGAAAAATTAAAAGAAAAGTTAAAAGATGTATTGATACACGAACTAACTCATCATCTAGAACATAGAGCTGGAATAAGAGATTTAGAAATCGAAGATAGACTATATATAAAATCATATAAAGAAAAATATAATATTAAAGAATAAGAAAAGTCCTAGCTATTTTAAAGTAGCTAGGACTTTTTTTGCTATTTATATCTATTTAATATATAAAATATTAGCTTATATTTGAAAGTTTGATATAATTTAATATAAGAATACGATGTATTTAAGGACACAATAAAAAAACTCGCTTAGCGAGTTTTTGTCCACATCTTTGTGGGCCCAAAAGGGCGATTTGAAAATTTCTTTATTTGAACCATGTAGTGTAATCTCATATGGTAGTCAAAGAGATTACATACATAATATTATTAAGGGAAACACATGATTTTTCTGGGGAATTTTTCCCTTTCAATACATAATCTATATTTTCTCCTATCCTGTGGTATAATTGAATTATTACAATATGAAGAATAGGTGAAAATTTTTGAATAAAATAATTGGAAGTATATATAATGCTTTAGGAAAGATTGTAAATGGTTTTTTTGTCTTTCTTATATGGTTAACTGAAAGTTTAACTTCTATTAGTAAAACAATATCTAGAGGGTTGGCAACAATTATATTTATAGGTTGTTCGACAATATTTTTCTTGCCGTTATTTATTCCTCTGCTACATCCAGCTCTTTTATCTGGGATAATAGTTGTAGTGTTAATTGCAGTTTTAGGAAATGTAGCTGTTTCAAAGCTCCGTTATTATCAATATATTTCAACTGAATATCTTTTTGATATGGCGACTTATTATAAGTCAAACAAAACAAAAGATAATAGAAGAGATTATCATCAAGATTACAAAGATATTCAGGAAGAAAATAGAAGAAAAGCATATGAAGAGGCTTATAAACGTTCTGCAGAGCAAAGAAAACAGCAGCAGGAGTATTATGATAGATTTTTTGAAGAAATGTTTGGAGGAACTTATAGTGGTCAATATCAAGGTGGACAACGCTCTAATCAAGGGTCATCTTCGAATACCTATACTGGCTCAACTTTTAAAAGTCAGTATGAAAAGGCTTGTGATACTTTAGGGGTACCTTATAATGCTGATGAATATGATATTAAACTAGCTTATAGAAAATTGGCCAAGAAATACCATCCTGATTTGAATCCAAATGAGGATACAACAGTTAAATTTCAGCAAATTAATTCAGCTTATGAGTTTTTAAGTGAGGAAAATATAAAAAGATATAAAAATTTATAAATTTTGACCAGTAAGGTATTAATTAGAAAATAATACTATTAAAGAAAGGAATTATAATTTTCTTTATATGTATATTAATTCTTATTATAAATATTGCTTTACTGGTCTTTTGCTGATAAAATTTAAGTAGTACTCAAAATTAATTTTTTGAATGTAATCTAATTATAGGAGGAATGTTTAATGGATCCTGATGGCGGGTCGTCATTATTAATCCAAATTTTAATATTGTTATTATTAACCATGGTAAATGCTTTTTTCGCTATGGCTGAAATAGCTGTTATATCTGTAGACGATAATAGACTAAATGATAAAGCAGAGAAGGGTGATAAAACAGCTAGGTTAATTAAGAAATTCAGGGAAGATCAATCAAGGTTTTTATCAACAATACAAGTCGGTATAACATTTGCAAATTTATTCTCATCTGCCTTTGCAGCTACGAGTATTTCTGCAAAGTTATCTGTAATATTTAGAGATTTAGGATTAGTATATTCTGATACTATTTCCCTTGTTCTTGTTACCTTTATTTTATCTTATATAACCCTTGTTTTTGGAGAGCTTATTCCTAAAAGACTTGCTTTACAAGAACCTGAAAAGATATCTAATTTGGTAATAAAACCAATTAATATTTTCGCTAAATTAACTGGACCTTTCATTAATCTACTTTCTTTTTCAACTAATGCTGTATTAAGGATACTAGGCGTTGATTTAGAAGGGGTTGAAGAAAGAGTCACTATGGAAGATTTAAAGTCCTTATTAAATGTTGGGCAACAACAGGGTGTTATCAATCCAGTGGAGAAAAGTATTATTGACTCTGTTATTGTGTTTGATAACAAGCAGGCCGAAGAAATTATGACTGCAAGGACAGAAGTATTTGCAATAGATATCAATACACCGATTGATGAGTACATAGACGAGATAATGGAACTAAGATATTCTCGTATTCCCGTTTATGAAGAAAGTATTGATAGTATAATTGGAATTTTATATATGAAAGATCTTTTAAAAGTTACTTATACCCATGATTTATTGAATTTTGATATAAGATCAATTTTAAGAGAGCCATATTTTGTACCTGAAAGAAAAAACATAAATGATTTATTTGTTGAATTAAAAGCAACTAGAAACCATATTGCTATATTAATAGATGAGTATGGTGGATTCACTGGTATTGTAACTATGGAAGATTTAATTGAAGAAATAGTCGGTGAGATAGATGATGAATATGACGAAGATAAACCTGATATAGTTATGGTTAGGGAAAATGTCTATGATGTGAAGGGTTCTATGACAATTATGGATATTAATAACGAAATTCATACGGAACTAGACGAAGAAACTGAAGATTATGATTCAGTTGCAGGACTTGTTCTTTATTCTCTAGGCTATATTCCAGATCAAGCTGATAAATCTTCTGTTGTTGTGGAAGGAATAACATTTAAAATTCTTGAAGTGGAAGATAATAGAATTCAAAAAATACGAATGGAAATTCCAGAAGAAATCTTTAATAAATCAAATGAAGAATTTGAAGAAGAAGATTATTAAATAATAACAATAATATCAGTAAATTAAACGCAGTTTTAACTGCGTTTTTTATTTTTTTCTTTAGTTATTTTCTGAATTTTATATATCGGATTATACAAATGCTATCTGCTTTTTTTATAAGTAAAATTTATCGATTAAAAATATATTTACTGTTTAGAGAAAAACTATAAGGGTATATTTAAAATAGATACGGATTATAGGATAATAATAAATTATGGAGGGATATAAATGAAATTAAGTAAAGAATTAAATGATGCTTTAGTTGAACAAGTTAGATTAGAATATGAGGCTGCTTGGATTTATAATGGTATGAGAATTTTCTTAGAAGATCTTGGTGCAGTAGGAGCTACTAGATGGATGACTGCTCAAGTTCATGAAGAATTTACTCACGCACAAGATTTTATTAACTTTATAATGGATGCAGATGGAGAAATTAACCAAGTTGGTGGATTAGATGTAACTAACTGTGATTATGAAGGACTTCAAGATGTTTGGGAAACTGGTCTTGAGCATGAGAAAAAAATAACTAGAAGTATTACTGATATTCTTGAAATGGCTATTAATGAAAAGAACTATGCAGCTGAAAACTTCTTAAGAACTTATGTAGATGAGCAATTAGAAGAAGAAGATAACTTCAGAAATGTTATTGAATTAATTAAATTAGCTGAAGATGATAAAGGTGCAATGTTTAGAGTAGATTCTATTCTTGGCCAAAGAAACGAATAAATAATTTATTAATAATATAGAAAAAGCAGGCTATGCCTGCTTTTTTATTTAACATATATTAGAAAAG
>CAYSPO010000009.1:0-7732 GCA_964432945.1 uncultured Peptoniphilaceae bacterium | reverse complement strand
CCTTCTTCAGTAATATCGCTTCCCTTTGCTCCCGCATGTCGCTCAATTAGTTCAAATCCTAGCATTTCTTCAGTTCTATTTAAAAGTTTCCATGCCTTTGAATAAGACATATTCATTTCTTTGGTGGCTTTATTTAGAGATCCAGTTTCTATCACCTTTTTAATTAATTTATCTATTCCAGGCCCGTAGCTTCCTCTTGATTTTTCGGATTTAAGCATTATTTTATTATATATATCTATTTTATTCATATAATCCTCCTATTTATTTTATTATATCATATGTGATATTTATATAATCTATCAATAGTGTGATTCTAATATGGTTAAAGTTTAATGGTTGTTATATTATATTGATATAAATAGGTCATAAAGATGTGATACAATAAAATAAATACATTTAATAAAAATAGGAGGATTTATGGATATTTTACATTGTGTCGATCATACCTTACTTAAAGCTGATGCAAGCTGGGAGGATATCAAAAAAATTGTTAAAGAAAGCAAAGAATATGCTTGTGCTTCTGCTTGTATTCCTCCTTGTTTTGTTAAAAGGGCGAAAGAAGAAACTGGGGCTTATATTTGTACTGTTATTGGATTTCCTTTAGGTTATCAAACTACTTATAGTAAGGTTGAAGAAGCAAGGCAAGCAGTAGAAGATGGAGCAGATGAAGTTGATATGGTTATAAATATATCAGCTTTTAAGAATAAAGATTATGGCTATGTTCAAGATGAAATTACTAAAGTTAAATCTGCTATTGGATCTTCTAAATTAAAAGTTATAGTTGAAACTTGCTATCTAAATACTGAAGAAAAAATTGCAGCTTGTAAATTAGTAGATTTAGCAGGTGCAGATTATATTAAGACGTCAACTGGATTTGCAGAAAAAGGTGCAGATATAGAGGACATTAAACTTTTCAAAAAAATATGCCCAGAATTAAAGGTTAAGGCAGCTGGTGGTATTTCAACTTTAGAGCAAGCAAGAGCTTTTAGAGCAGCTGGTGCAGATAGAATAGGGGCGTCTAAGTTAGTAGAGGCTAAAAGAATTGAAGACAATAAATAGAGCTTTTGAAAATCTAGAGAATGCTTACTCTCCTTATTCTAATTTTAAGGTTAGTGCAGTTTTAGAGACAAAGACAGGAGAGTTATTTACTGGGGTTAATATTGAGAATGCAAGTTTTTCGGCTTGTAATTGTGCAGAAAGAACTGCTTTTTTTACAGCAATAAACGAAGGTCATCGAAGCTTTAAGTCTATTACTATAGTATCATCAGCTAATGACTACACTCCTCCTTGTGGGGTTTGTAGGCAAGTTATGGTGGAGTTTTGTGATCCGGAATTTGAAATTATACTTGCAAAATCTAAAGAGGATTACATAGTAACAACTTTAGAAAAATTAATGCCAATGGCTTTTGAAGCGAATAATATGGAGTGAAATATGAATGCTTATGAAATTATTGATAAAAAGAAGAAATCTATTAGTTTAACTAATGAAGAAATAGAGTTTATGGTTGAGGGTTACTTGAATAACATTATCCCTGATTATCAATTTTCTGCATTTTTAATGGCTGTTTATTTTCGAGGAATGACAGATAATGAGTTAATTGCGTTGACTAGGATAATGAGAGATTCAGGAAAAATTTTGAACCATAATTATATTAAAGGAAAAAGTGTAGATAAACATTCTACTGGAGGAGTGGGAGATAAAACTACATTAATAGTAATTTCTATTGCTGCTTCAGTTGGAGTAAAAATTCCTAAGATGAGTGGTAAAAGTTTAGGCCATACTGGTGGAACTTTGGATAAGTTAGAATCTATTCCAGGGTTTAGAATTAATTTAAGTCAAAAAGAAATAGAAGATAATCTTGATAAAATAGGTGCAGTCATTATAGGACAATCAGAGAGGCTTGTTCCGGCTGATAAGAAGATTTATTCTTTGAGAGATACAACTGCAACAGTAGATAGTATTCCCTTAATTGCATCATCTATTATGAGTAAAAAGTTGGCAAGTGGAGCATCTTGTTTAGTTCTTGATGTTAAACTAGGCTCTGGTGCTTTTATGAAATATATAAAAGATGCACGAGAACTTGCAAGGCAGATGATTTCAATTGGCAATAGCGAAGGAATAAAGACAAGTGCTATTAACGTTAATAAGATTAAAGTAACATTTAATCAAGAAGCAGATACTGAAGCAGCTAAATTCGAAGTTAAACGTGGAACTGTAACAGAAGATGTTAAAGTTACATGGAATGACGATAAAACAGAAGCAACATTAGAAAGAACAGCAGGAGTATTTGCACCTGCAGATTACACAGTAACAGTAACAGGCATTGAAGGTCTTGTAGATCCAGTAAACACTGTTACAATAGAAAAAGAAGAAATAAAAGCAGTTTCAATTGAGAATGCTCAATTACAACAAATGTCTAAAGCTCCACTGACTGTTAAATTTGTTAATCAGTATGGGGAAGAAGCAGATATAGCATCAACAAATGTTACTATTACTGCTTTCAACAAAACTAATAACACTCGTCCAGTTACACAAGTAGGTAGTAAATATGAATTAAATACTAGTGCAGCTAACGAGAAAGATGAAATACAAGTAACAGTAGTATATAAAGATTTAACAGCAACAAAAACATTAGCTGTAGTTGCAGAAGCGGCAGTTGGTGAAGTAACTCTAGGTGAAGCAGTTCTTCCAGAAGGGAAAACAATGTTCACACCAAAAGATACTAAAAATGTAAAGTTAAATTATACAGCTGAAGACACTTATGGTGATGCTTATAAATTAAAACAAGCTGATCTAGGTTCTGAAGTTAAATTATTCTCTAGTGATGAAGATATATTAGCAGTAGCTGATATTAAAGTTGTTACTGATAATAAATTAGAAATTGTTAAATTCAAAAAGTCAGGAACAGTTACAATAACTGCTCTAGCAGTTGCAACTGGTAAAACATCAACAACTACAATAACAGTAAATGCTGACACTGGTGTACCAACTTCAGTTGAACTAGAAAAAACAGAAGTTGAATTCGCAGCAGGATCAACAGATAAACAATATGTTGCTATAACAGTAAAAGACAACTATGGAACTGTTATCCCAACTAAAGATTTAAAATCAGGAGATTATGCAATTACTTCTGATAATCAAGATGTTGTAGCAAATAGTGGACTTGATTTAAAATTAACTGGTGATAACGCTGGTAAGATTGAAATTACTCCTAAAGATGTAGTAAAGGGAAAAACAGCAACAATCGCTGTATTAGTAACAGGTTCTGATGAAAAAGTTACATTCACAGTAACAGCAAGTGATAAAGCTGTTCCATCAGCAATAGTAGTTAAAAAAGATACAACAGTACCTTCATCATTACTTGTAGGTGCAATAAAAGACTTAAAATTCGATGTAAAAGATCAATATAGTAATACTATCACTTCAGCTGCAAATCATGCAGTGGATTTCACAACTAGTGATAAAGAAATAATTGAAATAGCAAAAACTAATGTAACTTTAACTAATCCAGAAGTAAAAGTTACAGCTAAAAAAGCTGGATCTGCAACAATAAAAGCTCAGCTTAAAAAAGATGATGTGGTTATTGAAGAGAAATCATTTACAATCAATGTGTTAGCTAATGATTCAACTAAAGTAACTTATTCTGTTGCTCCAATAGATAAAGTTTACAAAGCAAAGGTGATAACTGATGTTTCTGATAATGATAAGAAACAAGCAGCTATAAAAAGTGGTTATGCTGAAGAGATAAAACTTACAGCTAAAGACGAAAATGGAAATACAGTAAACGTTCCAGCATCATCTATTGTAAGTGCAGATTTAACACAAGCTAAGAAAAACGATGATTCAGGTGATACGACTACAGGACAATTAGCTATATTCGAATATGAAGGAAGCTACTATGTGTATACTGATACAGCTTTTGTAGCAGGTGACTTCAATAATACAAAAGGTATAGCGGAAGACCTTAAAGGAAAAATAAGCTTTACGATAAATGCTGATGATACAGTTAAATTAGTATCTCAAGATATAACAGTATCAAAAGAAAATTCAATAGCTCAAAGCTTAAAGTTTATGGATAAAGCACCAGGAACTACTGGAGCAGCAGCTAAAACTGAAATTTCAATTAATAATTTAGCTGGTTATACAACTCAGCAAGATGATGTATTTGCTTGGGTAACTGATCAATTTGACGCAACTAAAGCAGCACAAAAATCAGATTTAGATTCTCTTAATGTTTTTGCAATAGATGGTGTAACTGGTGCTAATGATGACACAATAACATTGACATCAGCTGGTAAGCTTACTATTACAAACGCAGGAACAGCTACAGTGTTTACTAAAAACAATGCGAAAATTCGTGTAGTAGCTACTAAAGATGGAAAGACTTCATTTGTAACTATGGTAGTAAAAGATGGAATAGAGCCAGTTATAACTTCAGCAGCAGTAACTACACAAACTACAGTTGATGAGTTTGGAGCAGTTGGAGATGTTATGACATTAACATTCTCAGAAGATGTTGTACTAAACTTAACAGGTCCAGGTAAAGCAATGACTGCAGCTGAATTTAAGAACCTTACAGGATTAACTGGAACAGGCGGACAATTTGAAGCAGAAGTTGTAAATGGAAATAAAGTAGTAATTAAAGTAGTAACTAGTGCTATAACAACTAAAATAGATTCAAGTGTTGCTACTACTACTACTAAAGTAGATGGTGAAGCAACTGTTAAACTAAAAGATATAGCAGGAAATAGCCAAAAAGTTACTTCAGGTGTTGTATTAACCCAACCAGAAAACTAAAGAGGCTCAATCAGCAAGCTTCCTAACTAAGGAAAGCTTAAAAGAGTAAATAATGAAGGACCCCAAAGGATTAATTTCCTAAGGGGTTCTTTTTTATAGTAAATTTCCTACTTGAGTTCTATATATTAAGTAGGAGGGGATAAAAATGAGATTTGAAAATTTGAGGAATTAAGTAAAGAGCATCAGGAGTTTTTAATGTATTGTTTATCAGATTATATTAAAAGTAGGGTTAAGGATAGGGGTGAGGTCATAGAACCGACCTATGAAGAGTATAAAGCTTTCTTTGATGAGTTTGATGGAGAATATGAAATAGTTGATGGGCTTCCAGAGTCGGAGGCTGCTAATCCTTTTTCAGTTAAATTTAAAGTAGTTTTAGAAGTAGAAAAATATTAGATAGCACCCTGGGTAGATGAATATAATCTGCCTGGGGTGCTTTTTTATGTTTTAAAAGCTATTCTTTTTTATTTCTTTCTCTAAACTTTCTTTGACTCATAGCATTTCCACAGGCATCACTGCAATACATCTTTCTATCATTAGATTTATAAACAGTAAAATAATTAATACAATTAGGATTCTTGCATTTTTTAACTATTTTAAAGTTCGGATTGAGGAATAATATAGAAAAATAAAGTGCTGTAATTAAGTCAGGTATATCCCAGGAAGCTTCTAGAGACTCTGAATTATAAGTGGGTGTTATATTTGATAAGTGATGATCTATATCTTCCTTTAAGATTTTTCTCGCAGTGTCTAAGATAGAAGCAAGCTCAGTCGCAAGCGACATTGCTAGGGTACCAGGTACCTTCGCAGACTGAAGCGTAGAATAAACAAATCTCATCAAAGATAATTATCCTTGGTGGGATTTTTTTCTAGCAACAGATAATACAGAACAAGTTTTAATTAGTCCAACTGGCTCTAAATATCACAAAAGAGCTTGTGGTAAAGTCGATTTTTCTCCTACTATTTGGAAAAGACTAAGGGAAAAGTATTAGAAGCTTGGCAAAAAATGTTACTAAATTTAATCTGTTATTAGGAGGAATATAAATGAGAAAAAGAAGAGTAGGATCATTGATTTTAGCCACAACAATAGCTTTAACTCCAGCTGTATCGTTAGCTCACAAAGGCAGAACAGATTCTAATGGTGGTCATAGAGATAATAAAAATGTAAGTGGATTAGGTTCTTATCATTATCACCATGGATATGGAGCCCACCTTCATACTAACGGGTGTCCTTATGGTAATAAAACAAAGGCAAATACTACTACAAGTAAGAAGTCTACATCTAGTAAAAAAATATTATCTAGTTCTAAATCTGCAGCAAATAAACAGGTACAAGCTAGATTAAATAAGTTAGGCTATAATTGTGGTGCAGTAGACGGAGGTATGGGACCTAAAACCTTATCTGCTATTAAAAGCTTTCAAAAATCTAAAGGTTTAAAGGTAGATGGGCTTGTGGGACCTGCTACTAGGAGAGCATTAGGAATATAAATAAAGAGTGTGGCCTTAAAATAGCTTAGGGTAAGGGATACATTCGCAGATTAAAGTGTAAACTGAAGAAAACAAATAAACTAGACCCATACAGGTAGGAATACTTGTATGGGATTTTTTACGCGCAAAAAATAAACTCTTCAAAAAATTCTATGAAAATTCTAAAAACTTTTTTGGACATAAGCTACAATATTAGATAATATGTGTATATAGGAAGAAAATATTGGAAGGAATCTATATCATTGGAAATATTAGTAGATTTGCATAACCATACTGTAGCAAGTGGTCATGCATATAGCAATATAGATGAAATAGCTAGAGAGGCAGAAAGTAAGGGTCTAAAATATATAGGGATAACAGATCATGGCCCGGAAATGCCGGGAGAACCAGATTTAGCCCACATAGGAAATATGAGCGTTCTTCCTTCAAGGATTCGTGGGGTTGAAATCCTTAAAGGTGTAGAAGCAAATATAATAGATCAAAATGGAAATTTAGATGTACCAGAAAATTATATTAAGGATCTTGATATAGTATTGGCAGGCCTCCATAATATTTCTGAAGAGACTTGGGATAGAGAGGGTAATACTAGGGCTCTTTTAAAGACCATGGAAAATGAAGATGTGGATGTAATAACCCACCCGGGAAACCCAGACTTTCCTATAAACAAGAAGCTTTTTGTCTTAGGAGCCAAAGAAAGCCAAACTCTAGTGGAGATAAATAATAGTTCCTTCTTAAATAGCAGGACTGGTAGTGATAAATATTGTAGGAAGATAGCTCTTATCTGTAAAGAACACAGGGTTCCTGTCATAATAAATAGTGATAGTCACATATCTTTTGATGTGGGAAAAACAGACCAGGCCTTGGAACTTTTAAGATCTATAGATATGCCAGAGGAGTTAATAGTTAACAGATCAGTAGAAGCCTTTGAGGCTTATTTTAAAAAGAAGGGTATGAAAAAGACTCTTATAGGAGTTCAAGCTCAATCTAAAGAGATCTGTCTGGTGTACTAAATAACTTTCCAGACTAAAGCGTAGTTTTTATTAATAAACAATCAAAGAAAATCTCAGTAAAGGTAATTATCTTTACTGAGATTTTTATATTTTCTATAAGTAACATAGTATAGATTTTAGTATTTATATGGCTAGCATAGGAAGCTGAAAAGCCCAGCCTTAAAGAGTAAATATATTTCGAGCTAAATAATTCCCGAATATGTAGTGAAATATGATATAATATAAGTGTTAACACATTGATATCACTACATTACAAGGGGGATTATAATGGGGAAAACAACTAGAAAACAAAAAAGAGAAAAGCAAAAGGAAATAAACTTTTTCGGGGAATTTATTAGGATTAGGAATCACTTTTTTAAAGACTTCAACACTAGATTAAAAGAAGTAGAAGATAATAGGCATCAAAGTTATATAGAATATTCACCAGATATTATTCTGT
>CAYSPO010000008.1:6284-43057 GCA_964432945.1 uncultured Peptoniphilaceae bacterium | reverse complement strand
TATTTTTTAAATAATTATCATAAATAGGCTTAATACCCCTTGCTGAAGATTTAATCATACCTTTTTGAGAAACTAAAACGAAATTTAAATTCTCATTATATAAAATGTATTTAGCTAGCATATTCTCCCCCTTTTTTATTTTATCATAAAATAATTTTACTTTATGGATTTATAATTTTTAAACACAAAACATATTATATATTAAAAGCTAATCATTTAGTAGCAATATATATATGTGTGTGTTTTCAATAAAAACTAGATATTGCCAATAAAAAAATGACAGTAGCCTGTCATTTTTTTATTAAATACCTGAAATTCTAAAAACCGAATCCCAGCCTCTATATGCATATGAGCCATAACCTGCTGGCACTCCCCATGTTTTAGCTTCAAATACTTTTCCATTACCCATAAATATAGCTAAGTGTCCTGGTGAATGAAGGATATCACCTGGTTTCATTTGACTAAATGAAATTCTAGTAAATCTAGAATCTGAGTAAATAGAAGATGAAGTAAGGTTTGTAGATTTATCAGTAGTCAAGCCTGAATTAATCAAAGCTTTCAAAACTAGTGATGAACAATCAGCATAACCTGGAGACATTCTACTTGATTGTGAATAAGCATAACCTTCCATAGCTAAAGCAGAGTCAATAAAGCTTTGCACCTTATTTACTGGAGCTACTGGTTCAGGTTCAATATTACCACTAGGCTCGCTTGGAGCTGGCTGAGGAGCAACTTCTACTGGAGCTTGATTTACTACATAATCTTTATATGATCCAATAGAATAAATTTGGTTAGGAGCGTGACTCTCCTTGTAATTTTCAATTAAACTTTCAGCATTTTCTGCATTTACCAATAAACAAGTAGGTATAACATCTCCAAGGTTCGCAGAGTTTATAGCCATTTCATAATTACTTCCGTCAACAAGTAATAAGTCTGATCCATACTCTGCTCTTTTTGCGATTTCTAAAGAAGTTTGATATCTATTGTCTCCAGCAAGAGTTACAGATTGTGAATCTATATCATTTCCAGTAATTTGTAATATTTCATCTTTTACTTCTTTAGATATAGAGTTAAGCCCACCTACAAATAAAACATCTTGTCCATAAGCATATGTTTCTAAATAATTCCTTGTAGACTCTGGTATAGTGTCAGATTCTACCAATAAAATATTTCTATTCTCTAAAGCAGACATTGGAGTAGATGTAATAGCATCTACGTAGTTAATTCCATTTACTATAGTAAGTGGTCTATCTGTTCCTAATTCTTCTGCAACATTTACAGCAGTTTCAAACCTATCACTACCTGAAAATCTTCCTCTGAAGTTAGCTAGGTTTTCAAAGTCTTCTGAAATCCTGCTTGTTCCTCCAAGTATGTATATGTTTTCTGCATTGTTTATTAATTCTTGTTCTTCACTATCTAAGTTCTCAGGATTTATAGTTAAAAGACTTCCACCTGTTTCCATAGATAAAACTCCACCTGTAAGACCATCTGCAAGTTCTCTTCTATCTGATATATATATAGTAGATGTATTTTTTGTTGATACAAGAGCTGAAGATTTTTGTGTATATTCAATGACATCAGTAGCATTCGCATTTGCAAAAATAAATGTTCCAGCTAAAGCCAAGCTAATTATTCTTTTAGTTTTCATAGTTCCTCCTGTTTTGGCTATAAATAAGCCTAATTTCTTTATTTATAAAGAAATATTCCTCCCAAAATATTTCTTAAAGAAGTAATCAAACTTAAATGTAAAGGTTACAAATAAGTTACAATTCTTCTGACAGAATCTATCTTACTTGTTTAAGTTTTTTTAGTCAATTAAATAAGACGTTTTATTAAATAAAACGTCTGTCTTTTAATAAAAATCCAAATATTGTTACTTTTTTGTAATCTTTGCAACAACCAAAAAGCTTGTTCCTTTTGGGATAATCAATATTAATTTCTAATAATATCTAAAAGTAAAGGTCAGATATTAACTTAACTTAACAACAATTTTATAAAATTCCTCTAAATACCACATATCCAGCTAATAAGAACGAAGCTATAGCTACAAGTATTAAAAAGCAGCCAAAACAGCATCCATTTTTACTTTTTTTCTGAGTAACTTCTTCCTCATAATAGTCTACTGGAACTTCTTTATATATTATTTTTTTCTCTTTTTTATTTTTAATTTTATTTTTCTTTATTCTCTCATTTTCTAAATCTTCTAAAGCTTGTCTTCGTTTATATTCTAGTTCAGATTCTTTTCTTATATCATCTTGCATTTGATATTCTAAAATTTCTTCATCACTAGGTCTTTTGAAAATTCTCGTCCTATTATCATTAGGAAATTTGTTTGTATCTGACATAATCTTACCTCTTTTGTATGTAGAATTTTTTAAATTATACCATAAAATAAACCTTTAAAAGATTACTTCTCCTAAAAACATAGGATAGTTATCCACATTTTTTTATATTTTATTGTATAACTTTTTATTTTTATAACTTTTACTAACTTACTATTTCTTTCACCTTGTTCATATCATATTTAATCTTTCAATAAGTCTAACATAATAAAAGATAAATTATAAACTTTCAAGATAAGAATAGCTTAAAAAGATAAAATAAAAAAGAACCTAAATATTTTAGGTTCTTTTCTATTTTCACTATCTCCCAAGAAGCTCTCTTAGTCTTCCTGTAACTCTATAATTTACTTCATGTAAATCATCAATATCTTTAGCTCCTAAAAGAAGCATAATAATTTTTACTTTATAAATTAATTTTTCAATGTAATCTGATGCATAATCTTTACTTCCATGAAGAAGGTAATTTAGTATTTCTCCACTTATTGCAACTATATCTGCCCCCATTACCAAAGCTTTAGCTAAGTCTAAGCTAGTTTTAATACCACCGGAAGCTATTATGGTTAAATCATCAGGTAGTCCTCTATATGTCTCTAAAACATAAGCTGTTGGGCTTCCCCATTCATATAGATCGGTATAATCTGTATCCATACCTCTAAGATCTTCAATCTCTAAGAAATTCGTTCCCCCAGCTCCTGCGATATCAATATATCTAACTCCAGCCTTATAAAGATCTTCTGCATTACTTCTTGATATTCCAAAGCCAACTTCTTTAACAATTACAGGTACACTCAACTTTTCAACAATGTAGCCGATATTATCTAAAGTTCCTTTGAAATTTCTATCTCCACCCTCCATAGCAAGTTCTTGAGCTGGATTTAAGTGAAGCTGGAGTGCATCTGCATTAATTAAATCTACTGCGTTTTGAGCTTCTTCTAAGCTCTCATTGGCATTTAAGTTACTAATAACAACTCCATCAGGATTTTTTTCTCTTACCACTTCAAAACTATTAGCTGTTTCATTTTTTTCCAAAGCCACTTTTTCAGAACCGGTAGCTATTGCTATATTAAACTCTTTACTTAATTCTCCAAGATCTGAATTAATCCCATAAGATATCTCTGCTCCTCCCGTCATTGAGTTAATCATCAACGGGAAATCTAGTGTTTTACCTAGAAAATCGGTTTTTGTTGAAATATCATCCATGTCTAAATTTGGTAGGGCATTATGCTGAATAAAAACATCAGAGAATAAAGTATCTCCCACATATTCTGTTTTTAAGTAGTTTTCTATATGCTCTATCTTTCTTATCGATCTCATAAGTTCTCCTACTCCATAGATTCGTTAATATCATTATCCAATTTATAATCATACAATAGTTCATCAACTAGTGTTTGTGTAGCATCTTCATAATAAAAGTAATAAGATATATCTCCCTCATACCCTGCTTCACCAGGTATAGTATAAGTATCAATATGCTCAGTATCCATTTTTCCAGCTATAGGAATAAGCTCTACTACCTTCTTTAATGGAATATTAGTATCTACCCTATTCATATAGGTCTTGATAAATGATCCTAATTTTGGAGCATTTTCAACTGAAAGCGCTTGCTGAATTATTTCAATCATTAATTTTTGTTGGGCTTGTACCCTTCCTATATCGCCATTTTCATAACCTTCTCTATATCTAGCATAATAAAGAGCCTCATGGCCATCTAAAAGCTGTCTTCCTTCTTTTATATCAATATCAAATCTTTC
This sequence comes from uncultured Peptoniphilaceae bacterium, assembly GCA_964432945.1. Taxonomy (GTDB): domain Bacteria; phylum Bacillota; class Clostridia; order Tissierellales; family Peptoniphilaceae; genus CAYSPO01. The sequence continues at coordinate 38,964 of CAYSPO010000008.1, read as the reverse complement.
GTGGACAATTGGGAATGGTACATCTACATAAACACCACCCATTGCGTCTACTATTTCTTCTACTGCTGCAAAATCAAGTTTAACATAATAGTCAAGATCTATACCTAACCAATCTCTTATAGTTTTAAGAGTAAGAGCTATTCCACCATAAGCATGAGCATGGTTAATTTTATCATAATTATCTCTTACAAGAACCTGTGTATCTCTTGGTATTGAAACAATAGAAATTTTACCTGTGCTTGTATCAACCTTCATTAACATAAGTGTATCAGTTCTAACCCCAGATCCGTCTTCTTGTAGGGCATCAACACCAGCAAATAAGAAAAGTAACTCATCGTCAACAATCTGTTCTATTTTATTTCCTTCTCCTAGTTCAACCCCATCAATATCTTCCTTAAAACTTTTTGCTTCAAGACCATCTAAATAAGTTTCAAAAAATATGTAGGCCCCAGAAAAAACTATTATGGCCACTAGCAGAGTTATGAGAAATTTTTTCATCTCTTGCCTCCCTTAAATTCACTGCTAATATTATAACATATTAACTTCCCTTTTGTTGCTAAAACAAAACTTTAACCCGTCAATATTAGCGTTTAACAATTTTATGATTATATTTTATATTTATATGTAAATATTATTCTAAAAAACAAAAACCTAGGCAAGAATAATTTTGTCTTACCTAGGTTTTATCTATGCGTGTTTTGTTTCTATCATTTCTTTAGTTTCTTTATTTTTTTCAAAATAGCCGTCTTTTTCTTTTTTTAGATTTTCCTTAGCAGTGGACATCATCAACTTTATCCTATTGATTTGGTTTACTTCACTTGCCCCTGGGTCGTAATCAATGGCAACTATATTGGCTTGAGGATATTTTTCTCTCATAGATTTTGTAACACCCTTACCTGTAATATGATTTGGCAGGCAGCCAAAGGGTTGAGTACACACTATATTAGGAGCACCTGATTCTATTAGTTCAACCATTTCTCCAGTTAAAAGCCAGCCTTCTCCATATTGATTGCCTAAAGAGACAAATTCTTTAGCATTTTCCTCAATTTCTTTTATATCATTTAATTTTGGAAATCTTGTGCCTTCTAAAGCAATATTTATAGGTTTTCTAAACATTTCTATTATATTAACAGCAACGTTACCACCCAAAGCAGTTATAGATGATTTTCCGTAAAGTTCATTTTTATGAACAGCATTTCTTAAACAATAATGAAGAAAATCTACTAAATCAGAGATTATCACCTCTGCACCTTCTTCTTCTAACGTTCTTTGTAAATGATTATTTGCTTCAGGTAAATATTTAACAAGTATTTCTCCAACTATTCCTACCTTTGGTTTTTCCACTAAATCAACTTCTAAATTATCAAAATCCCTTACAATTTCATTAACCATTTTCTTGTATTTTTTAAAGCTAGGCTTTGGATTAAATTGAGTATTTATTTTTTCTACCCAATTTTTAGCAAGTAAGTCTGTTGATCCTTTTATAACTTCATAAGGCCTAGTTGCATTTGAAAGTCTCATTAGAAGATCTCCATAAAGGACTGCGTAAGCTGCCTTATATAAAACTTTTGGACTTAATTTAAAACCTGAATGGTTTTCAATACCTTGGGCTGAAAGTGCTATTACTGGTATCTGGGACTCACCAGCATCACTAAGAGCTTTTCTAATAAAACCTACATAGTTTGAAGCTCTACATGCCCCACCAGTTTGGGTCATAAGAAGGGCAATTTTATTAGTATCGTATTTACCAGAATTTACAGCTTTCATCATTTGACCAACTACTGTAATAGATGGATAGCAAGCATCATTGTTTACATATTTTAATCCTTGATCAATAGTCTGAGAATCAACATCTGGTAGAATTTCTATGTTAATTCCTTCTGTTCTTAGAATATCAACAAGAATATCAAAATGAATATCCAACATTTGCGGACAAAGTATTGTATAATCTTTTGCCATTTGATTAGTAAATTCAATTTCTTTTACTCTTGTATCTTTAGGAAGAGGCTCGCCTCCTCCTTCAATAGCTTGCGCCAGTGATCTAATCCTTATCTTAGATGCTCCAAGATTAGAAACTTCATCTATTTTAAGAACGGTATATATTTTTCCGTGCCCCATTAATATTTCATTAACTTGGTCAGTTGTAACTGCATCTAGACCACAGCCAAAAGAATTTAATTGAATCATATCTAAATTTTTACTTTTTCCAACAAAATCTGCAGCCCTATAAAGTCTAGTATGATAAACCCATTGGTCTAACACCCTTAATTTATCTACCTCATCAAATTCATAAGCCAAAGCATCTTCTGAAAGAACAGCAAAACCTAAAGATGTTATTAATTCAGGTATACCATGATTAATTTCTGGATCCACATGATAAGGTCTGCCTGCAAGTACAATACCTCTTAAAGAGTTTTCATCAATATAGTTTAATATCCTTCTTCCTTCTTGAGCTATATCTTCTCTATAATCATAAAGCTCTTTATAAGCCTTTTCTACTGCCTTATCTACCTCTCTTTTACTTACGTCATAGTATTCTTTTAATGTATCATACAGTCTTTTTTTAATTTTTTTATGATTATCAAAAGAGATAAAAGGGTTCAAATAGATTATGCCAGCTTCTTTTATATTATCAGAATTGTTTCTAATAACATCTGGATATCCTGCAACTACTGGACAATTCAAATGATTTTGAGCAGACTTATGTTCTTTCTCTTCATAAAAAACTGATGGATAGAAAATCATATCAACTTGTTTTTCAACTAAGTCTTCTATATGTCCATGGGAAATTTTTGCTGGGTAACAAGCTGTTTCACTAGGAATATGCTCCATTCCTCTTTCATAAACTTTTCTATTGCTTTCATTTGAAATGACTGTTTTAAAACCAAGATCTGTAAAAAATCTATACCAGAAAGGATAGTTTTCATACATATTTAATACCCTTGGTAAACCCACAGTTCCTCTTTTAGCTTCCTCATCGCTCAAAGGCTCATAAGAAAATAGTTTTTCATACTTATATTTGTATATATTAGGAAGTTCTCCAGTTTCTCTTTTTATTCCTGCACCTTTTTCACATCTATTACCAGTTATAAACCTAGTTCCATCAGGAAATTTATTAATAGTAAGCCCACAATTATTTGTACAAAGCCTACAATGAGCATTGGTTTGACTATAAGAGAAATTTTCAAGTTCTTCAGCTTCTAGAATTGTACTTATACCAGTAGATTTTTCTCTAGCAATTAAAGCCATTCCATAAGCACCCATAAGCCCTGCAATAGATGGCCTAGTTGCAACTCTATGAGAAACTTTTTCAAAAGCTCTGAGTATTCCATCTCCAAGAAAAGTTCCTCCTTGAACAACTATATTTTCGCCTAAGTCTTTTGGATCCCTGAGTTTAATTACTTTTTGTATAGCATTTCTAATTACTGAATAGCATAATCCAGCAGCGATATCTTCAACAGTTGCGCCTTCTTTTTGAGCTTGTTTTACTTTAGAGTTCATAAAGACTGTACACCTAGATCCTAAATCAACCGGATTTTTAGACCTAAGAGCTGCCTCGTGGAATTCCTCAATTCCCATACCCAATGACGAAGCAAAAGTTTCTATAAAAGAACCACAGCCTGAGGAACAAGCTTCGTTTAATTGAATAGATTCTATTCTATCATCGCTAATTTTCATAGCTTTCATATCTTGTCCACCAATATCGATAATGAAATCAACATCCGGTCTAAAGTGTTTAGCTGCCCTATAATGTGCAATAGTTTCAACTTCTCCGTAATCTATTTTTAGACCAGCTTTCAAGAAGTCTTCACCATATCCAGTAATTCCAGAGCTTGCTATAATAGCTTCTTCTGGTAATTTGCTATATATATCCTTTAAAACTTCTACCATTAAATCCATAGGTTTTCCTAAATTATTTGCATAGTGTTCATAAAGAATATTAGCGTCCTCATCTAATAAAACCACCTTAGAAGTAGTTGAACCAGCATCAACTCCTAAATAACACTTACCTTTATATGTGGATAAATCTACCCTATCAACATCATTGGAATGAGAATCTTTAAATTCTATAATCTCTTCTTCAGAATTAAAAAGAGGCTCTAAAGAAGATTTTTCTCTTTCAACTATAACTTTATTATCTAGCCTTTCATAAAGTTCTTTAAAAGTCATAGCCTTAGATTCTCTAGATTCTAAAGCAGCACCGATTGCTACATAAAGTTGAGAATTTTCAGGATAAATATATTCATTTGATGATCCTAATGTCTCCATAAATCTTAATCTTAATTCACTTAAAAAATGAAGAGGTCCTCCTAGAAAAGCTATGTTCCCCTCAATTGGTCTTCCTTGAGCTAAATTTGAAATGGTTTGATTTACAACTGATTGAAGAACAGAGGCAGATAAATCTTCCTTTGATGCTCCTTGATTCATTAAGGCTTGAATATCAGTTTTTGCGAAAACTCCACATCGTGAAGCAATCGAATAAATCTTTACATGGTTTTTAGCCTTATTATTAAGCTCTTCAGCATCCATCTCCATAAGGCTAGACATTTGGTCAATAAAAGCTCCTGTCCCACCTGCACAGATAGAGTTCATTCTTTGTTCAACGCTACCTCTAAGATAGGTTATTTTTGCATCTTCTCCGCCTAACTCTATAACAACATCAGTATCAGGTATAAAAGTTCTAATTGCCTTAGTGCTGGCAACAACTTCTTGAACAAATTCTATTCCAAGATTTTCTTCAACAAAAAGTCCTCCAGAACCTGTTACATTTATAGTAATATGATCATTTTTAAATATTTTATATGCATCCGATAAGACTTCCTTAACTGTTTCAATCACATCTGACTTGTGTCTTTTGTAAACTGAATGCAAAATTTCTAAGTTTTCAGATAAAACCACAAGTTTAACAGTTGTAGACCCAACATCTAGACCTAAGTGTTTAAGCATAGGATGCTCCTTTCTAACTAGCTAAATTTTAAATTAACAGTAACTAGTATTATAATACTTTCTGTTTTAAACCTCAAATTACGAACGATTTTTTACAAGGTTTTTACAAATCATATTTATTATCTGTATCTTCCTCTAAACCTATATCTTTCGGTTCATAATGAACAATACTGATAAATTTATCCCCATCTTTTATTTTTCTTAACTTTTTATTAAAATCTAATCGCTTTATCCAAACTTGTCTGTCACAACCTAAGCACTTTATTTTTATATCTGCTCCAGTTCTAAGAATTTCCCATTTGTTTTCTCCACATGGATGCCCCTTTTTTAAGGTAACTATATCTCCGACTCTATATTTCATAAATTTTCTTATTCCTCCTCTTTATTTTCAATAACTAATGAAGTAGAAGTTATACCTGCATTTTTTAATTCTTCCATAGCCTTTTGTCTAACTTTTCTTTCAATAGACCATTGGTGTCCCGGTTCAACCATTCCTTTAAGTGTATAAACAGCATCAAAATCTGTCATATTTGTTATTCCATGAAAACTAATTGGTTCGACAATTTCGTTTATTTCTTTATTAATACTATTACAAGCCTTTACCAAAGCATTTTCTACTTTATCAGGCTCTATCTTTTTACTTACAGGTATATCTGACCAAACCCTTTTCGGTCCCCTAGATTGATTAGTTACAACTGTAATATTACCATTTTGTATGATATGTAAATCGCCGTTAACATCTCTAAGCTTTGTTAACCTAAGACCAACATCTTCTACATATCCTTCAACACCAGAAATTCTCACAAGTTCTCCTACACGATATTGATCTTCAGCCATTATTATAACACCTGATATATAGTCTCTTATAATATATTGTGCTCCAAAACCAATGGCTAATCCACTAATTCCAGCTGTTGCGATAAGGGAATTTGTATTAATCCCTAAAATTTCTAAAATAGCCATTGCACTGATAAATATTATTCCTACCTTTATAATATTATAGGCTATTCTTCTAATTGTATTTACTTTAGCTAGTACAACTTTATTATTAAGTTTGAATTTTCTAAAAATTATTTTTTTAACTATTCGTAGTAGAATTGACGATATTAAAAGAATAATTAATATAAAGAAAATTTTACCATAAATACTTAAATCATGAGTTTCAGTGTATATTAAATTTCTAAATTGATTCATCTAAACTCCTTGTATAAAAATAAGGGGGCAAAATAATTTGCCCTCTTAGTTTTTTAGTTAATATAGGGTCTAAATTCCCTTGATTAATCTTCAATAATTGTTACTTCTTTTGATCCATCTTCATTTTTAATATATCTCCAATAATGAGCTATTCTCATACCTTTTTCTTTTTCAAGTTTTCTTATTTCATCAATAAGATCCATAGAAGTTAGGATAGATAGACCACAGCTACTGCTAATCTCTCGTGGAGTTGGTATTATCTTTAATTCTAAGTTATTATCTTCAAAGTGCTTTTCACCTTGCATAGTGAAATTTACAGACTCGAAAGTTAGCACTAAGTTTTCTTCCATAGGCTTAGGCAATTATAACGTTCCTTCCTGCATCTTTTAATGTTTCATAAATAGTATACATATTAGATACTTCGCCTACTGCAAGTTCTTCAGTTTTTTCATAGAAGTTTAGGCAAGCTCCACAAGAAAGAATTTTAACTCCTTGTTCTTCCATTCTCTTAAGATCTTCTAGTACTGGTGAATCTTTTATACTTAAGAAAACTCCAGAGTTAAAGAATATAATTGAGTCTGGTAGAGGTTTAGTTTCAGCTATAGTGTAAATAAAACTCTTCATTAAAGACTCTCCTAGCTCTTCTGCACCTGTTCCATAATACTTAGAACCAATTCCTACAGCGAATGTATTGTTAACAAGATTATTTTCAGAAGTTTCTTCTACTTCTTTTTTTGAATCTTTAGATTTTGTAATTGTAATTTCAAATCTATCAGCTGATAATTCTTTAAATTCAAAGTCAAAGTTATTTGATTTTGCATATTTTTCTAAGTTTGTAACACAAGTTCTGTTATCTGCAAGAACTTGAACTGTTCCTTCATCAATTTTATCGAATTCATTTTTAGTTAATATTACTGGTCTTGGACAGTCTATACCAACAGCATCAATTTTAATCATAATATCCTCCTATAATTTTGTGTTTATATTTATAACTGTATTATATTACAAAAGATATAAAGAAATTATAAACAATTCCTATATCAAAACGATATGTATTAATTCGCTTTATGTATGACAGTATAAAAATATACATCTCATCTATATAGGATATTAAAGATTTACAATAATATCAAATAAATATTTAACATAATTTCTTTAAAGGCTAGTTTATCAGAAGACAAACATTTTCTCCACCCCCCTATAAGCGTGTTTAACACTTGCTTTACTTGACTATTAGGAATATTATTGCTAAGATTAACATTGTTAACTATTAACTTTGCTATTTATTTGAAGGGTGGATCAATATTGTCTGATGTACTAACTCGAGACTTTTTAAATATGATGAATAATCTATTCAATATTAGGAGAATAAATTATTCTAAAGAAATGTTAAATTCAGAATATCATATTATGGCTGCTATATATTATAACAGCCATAAAAGTATGACTATTTCTGAACTTGCTGAAAAAATTCATGTTTCCCCTCCTGCTATATCAAGATCTATAAAAGGCTTAGAGGAGAAAGGTTGGATTAATAGATTTGTCGATTCTAATGATCGTAGAACAACTTTTGTTGTTCTAACTGACCTTGGAGAATCTAAATATCTTATGGTCAAAAAACAATTAAAAGACTTTCTTAATGAAGTCTTAGAAAATTATGATGAAAGTGAATTAAATCACTTTATATCTTTTGGAAACAACATTTATAATGATTTTTCTCAAAAAGCTGAAATATACAATCAAAGAACCTAAAAAGGAGGTTAAATGAAACTATTAGCTAATAAACTAAAAAAATATTGGCCCTACTTATTGATTATTATTTTTGCTCATGTAATTCAATCAGCAGCGCTACTCACTCTTCCTAGCTATACTTCTCGAATGGTGGATACTGGAATTCAAAATTCAGGTTTTGAATATGTAAGCCCATTAGAAATAAGAGAAGATAGGTTTGACTTACTAAGTCAATTTATGACTGAAGCAGAAAAAGAAACTTTCTCTGAGTCATATAATTTAATAGGAGGAAATTTTTTATTAAAAGATGAATTTGTAGAGTCAAAAGAAAAAAGAATTAAATTAGATGAAAAACTTAGTCTTCCTATGGCTTCTTATTCAGAGTTTTCAAAACTAGATAAAGATAAGCAAGACGAAGTTATAAAAGTTTTAAAGTCTAATCCAGACATAGAAAATGCAAGGCTAGATGCAATGCCTGTTCTAAAGAATTATCCAAAAGAGTTTATAGAAACTCTTGGTATACAAGCATCTATAAAAGAATTTGAAGAAGCAGGAAACGAAACTTTTGATATACAAAAATCTTTTCTCTTTACAACTGGTGGTAAGATGATATTAATTTCTCTACTTGCCTTTATTGGCGCAGGAATAGCTCATTTCACCTCAGCCCAAGTGGGAACTCTCCTAGGACGTAATCTTAGAGATGAAGTCTTTGAAAAGGTAATTAACTTTTCAAATCAAGAACAATCTAAATTCTCAACAGCTTCTCTTATAACTAGAACTACAAATGATATTCAACAAATAACATTTGTTCTTACAATATTTCTAAGGGTAGCCTTGTTAACTCCTATTATAAGCATTGGAGGGGTTGTTTTAATCTTGAAATCTCAACCTAAAATGGCTTGGATAACTGGTTTAGGTGTGCTTTCCCTATTTATATTAGTAGGTGTACTTTTTATGATAGTTCTACCAGCTATGAAAAGAGTTCCAAAACAGTTAGATGATGTTAACCTAATTGCAAGAGAAAACTTAACGGGAGTTCAAGTAATTAGAGCTTTTGGTAGACAGCCTCATGAAGAATCTAGGTTTGATAAAGCAAATATGACTTTAACGAAAAACTATATCTTTCAAGATAGGACAATGGCTATCTTAGCACCGCTTATGATTTTTGTAGCCGATATTATAGGATGTTCAATAATTTGGATAGCAGGCCACAATATGGCTGCCGGCGAAATGCAAGTCGGTCAAATGATGTCATTTACAGCATATACAATGAGAATTTTCTTCTCATTCTTAAATATATCAATGTTAGCAACTATGCTACCAAGATCCTTGGTATCTCTAAAAAGAGTTGAAGAAGTTATCAATACACAAAACTCTATTTCGGATAAAAAAGATCCTGTTGTTTTGGAAAACCCTAAAGGTATAGTTGAATTTGATGATGTATCATTTAAATTCTATGATGCTGATGAAGCAATGCTAAAGGATATAAATTTTGTAGCTAAACCTGGCGAAACTACAGCGATAATTGGATCTACTGGATCTGGAAAGTCAACTGTCTTAAATCTTATCTTAAGGTTTATTGATGTAAGTCAAGGTAAGATAACAATTGACGGAGTCGATATAAGAGATTTAAGACAAGAAGATTTAAGAAGAATGATAGGGTATGTACCTCAAAAAGGAATACTTTTCTCAGGTACAATTGAATCTAATATAGCTTATGGCTTAGATAGTATAAGTGAAGAAGATATGAAAAAAGCTGCAGAAATTGCTCACGCAGATGAATTTATAGCTAGCAAAGATAATGGATATGATTCTAAGATTGCACAAGAAGGTTCCAATGTATCTGGTGGACAAAAACAAAGATTGTCTATCGCCAGAGCATTAGCTAAAAAACCAAAAATTCTTCTTTTTGACGATTCTTTCTCTGCTCTAGATTATAAGACAGATAAATCTTTAAGAAATGCTTTGAAAGAAAAAATTACAGATACAACTGTAATTATAGTAGCTCAAAGAATTTCTACAATAATAGATGCAGACAATATTATTGTTCTTGATGAGGGTGAAATAGAAGCAATGGGAACTCATAAAGAACTTATGAAATATTCCAAGATATATCAAGAAATAGCAAGATCCCAGCTTTCAGAAAAAGAACTTATGGAAGGAGGAGTTAGCTAATGGAAAAGAAAAAAGATAAACGATTAAATAAAGATGTTTTAAAGAGATTAACCAAAGATATCTTTGCCAACAAAGCTCTTACAAGTATAGCTATTGTTTCCACGATCTTAGGATCTCTGGGTACTATTTTTAGTCCCCTTATTATGGCTGATGCTACTACTATTCTTTTTAAGGGATTAATCAATACAGTTAGAGGAACTGGATCAATAGACTTTGATATAATATCCAGTATTTTATTAAAGGTTATTGCTTTGAATGGTTTTAGTGCTTTTTTTGGAGCGCTGCAAGGATATACTTTCGTAACTCTTACAGAAACAGTAACTTACAACTTAAAGAAGGATATGGTTGCTAAAATAAATAAACTTCCTATGAGTTATTTTGAATCTAAACCTTTAGGAGAATCTCTTTCCGTTATAGTTAACGACTCTGAAACTCTAGGTTCTGCAATGGCTCAATCTGTTGCCCAATTGATGAACTCAATAATTATGCTAATTGGTATGGGGGCAGTAATAATCTATATGAATGTGCCTATGGCACTTATAGTTATAACATCTCTTCCAATAAGTTTAATCTTGATAAATATTCTTGTGTCTAGCACTCAAAAATACTTTAGACAACAGCAAAGAACTTTAGGGAATGTAACAGGGCTTGTTGAAGAAACATATGCTGGTATAAATGTTGTAAGAGCCTTTAATCAAGAAAAAGAGACTACTGAAAACTTTAAAGAGTATAGCCACAAAATGAGAGATTCAGGTTGGAAAGCTATGTTTTTCTCCGGTCTATTATTTCCTTTAATGGAGTTTGTAAATAATATGTCCTATGTTTTAGTAGTTATATCAGGAGCTTACTTTGCAATAAAAGGTCTTATCCAAGTTGGTCATATACAAGCCTTTATTCAATATTCTAATAGATTTTACAGTCCAATAGTAACAATCTCACAATCAGTTGCTTTAATTCAAAATATTTCAGCATCTGGAGAAAGAATTTATGCATTCTTAGATTTAGAAGAAGAAGATCAGCTTGTTGGAGAAAACTTAGATATTTCAAAAGTTGAAGGTTATGTTGATACTGAAAATGTAAAGTTTGGTTATGATAAAGATCAAATAATTGTAAATGACTTTAATGTATCTATAAAGCCTGGACAAAAGGTTGCTATAGTTGGTCCAACTGGAGCAGGTAAGTCCACAATAGTAAAACTTTTTATGAGATTTTATGATGTTAATTCAGGTAAAATCTTACTAGATAATAATGATATTTCTAAATATTCAAGAGCAAGCTACCAACAGTCAACTGCTATGGTTTTACAAGATACTTGGCTCTTTAAGGGAAGTATTATGGAGAATGTTAGGTATGGTAGAATAGATGCAAGCGATGAGGAAGTTATTGAGGCGTGTAAATCTGCTAGAGTTCACCACTATATAACAAGCTTACCAGGAGGATATGACTTTGAATTAAACGATGATGCAAGCAATATCTCTCAAGGTCAAAAACAGCTTCTAACTATTGCTAGAGCATTACTAGCTGATAGACCAATTCTAATCTTGGACGAGGCAACAAGTTCTGTTGATACTAGAACGGAACTTCTTATCCAAGAGGCAATGGATAATTTAATGAAAGGAAGAACTAGCTTTGTTATAGCTCATAGACTTTCAACTATTAAAAATTCTGACACTATTTTATATATGGAAAATGGAGATGTAGTAGAGCAAGGAACCCATGAAGAGCTAATGAATCTTAAAGGAAAATATGCTAATCTTTATAATTCACAGTTTGCAGCATAATAAATAAAAAAAGCTATGGTATATACCATAGCTTTTTTGTTTATTCAGTTTTAATAGCTTCTATTGCAGATAGTTTTGTTGCTCTTACTGCTGGATAATATCCTGTTATAATCCCTATTAAGAAACAAATAACTAAAGCAGCCAAGGCTAGTTCAGGTTTAATAATAGAAATATAGGCTTCTCCACCAGATGATGCCATCCCACTATTCTCAGCAAAAGAACGGTAAGCTGCATTCATTCCTTTTGAAATTCCAAAAGATAAAACAACTCCAATAAGACCTCCAAAGAAGCCAATCATTCCAGCTTCTAAAAGAAATAAGTTTCTTATATCAGAAATTTTTGCTCCAATAACTTTCATAACACCTATTTCTTTTGTTCTCTCATAAATACTCATTACCATAGTATTTGTAATTCCAATAGCAGCTACTAATAAAGATATTCCTCCTATACCACCTAGAATTATTTGCATAACCATGGTGCCTTGGTTAAGCTGATCTATAAATTCAGTATCGTTTCTAGCACTAAGCCCCATATCAACTATGGCTTGGGTGGTTGTTTCTATTTGTTTTGTATCTTTTACCTTTACTTTTATACTATCATAATAATTTACTTGCTTAGAAGTTTTTTTAACTCCAGCTAAATCATCAAGAACTGCATTTAACTCTTCCACTTTTTCTTTAGGTGCAATTATAGATGGTGTCCCTCCAAAAAAGTCGTCCTGCATTTTCCCAACTATAACAACTTTATATGATTTACTAGAACTTGTTGCCTGTCCATTTGAACCAGAATCCATAGACATGGTCATATCCATTGGACCCATTGACATACCCATAGCACCCATAGATCCACCAGAATTTCCACCTAGGGTAAGGGTACCTCTTTCATTAAGCAAGTCTATATTTTGCATTTCTTCAGGCGAGATTTCCCCACCATTAGATTTTCTAAGCATATAATTAGCAAAGTTAGAAACTATTATCTCTATATCTTTACTATTTGGATCAAATACCCTTCCTTCAGTAACTTCAATATCAGAATCCTTTAACATCTTCTCATCCATACCAGCTACATCCCCATAATATACATATTTCCCAATAGCAAGTTTCTTTCCTCTATTATTAGGATCTAGCTTTTTATTATAGAGTACAGAATCAACATTTGAAAGTTTTTCAATCTTCGCAATTACTTCATCGTTAATAACTCCATCTTTTGGGGGTTTTTCTCCCGATGATGCATCAAAGTAATTCGTAGGTGTTACCGATATATTTTGTAGAGCTGAAGTTGACCCTGTCATATCTTCTAGTTGCTTTTTTTGTGCAAATCCAAATGAAACCATGACGATTATAGATGTGCAGCCAATAATTACACCAATAATAGTTAAAGCGGTTCTAAGCTTCCTTCGCCACAGGTTTTTTAGTGCCATAAAAAATAGGTCACTAGTCTTCATCTATAGTCATTTCCTTCTCTTGATTTTTTCTCTTTTTCCTTTGTAGTATGGCTGCTATCAATGCAATTGCTACAACTACTAGTCCCCCTATCATTAAAGGAGATATAGATTTTTCTTGGTTCATTTCATCTTCTGCAGGATCAACAGGCATATTTGGATCTACATATTCTTCATCAGATACATCTAAAACAAATTCTTCTTCAATTGTTCTACTTTTTCCAGTTGCATCTTCATATTTAAAAATAATTTTTCCTTTTTGAGATCCGCTTTTTTCAGGAGTTATATTAAACATATAAGAAGATGAGTCGCCGCTTTTGAAGTTTCCTATATATTCTTCTAAAGATTTATCCTTGAAATCTCCTTCAACGCTTACCATAAGGTTAAATAGAGTGTCTTTACCAGTATTATAAAATTGAATTTCACCGTCTACTGGATTTCCAATGAATCCCTCTCCATTGATTGTTACCTTAGATGCAGTAAGTTTAGACTCTTGAACTATTGGAATTCCAATAAGCTCTTGAGCTGTATATTGATTACCATCTTTATCTTCATATTCAAAGTTAGCTATCAAAGTATAGTTTTTAGATTCTATTGTTGGTGCTGTAGTAAGAACTACACTTTTATTAACTGTTCCTTTAGGGTCTATATAATCTATATAGAAAGTATTTGAAGAACCAACTGGAGTAAACACAGAGCTTCCAGCTGCAGCTCCTGCTCCTGCTCCATTAGGGTCAGATGATGCTGGAACTTCATTTGAAGTAAGGAATATTTTTATATTTCTTACACCCTTATCATTATTAGTATTAAAGAAACTCAAGTTCATCTTAAATTCTTCACCTGCTAATGGATAGTTAGGCTCAAAGGAATATTTATCGATGATTAGTTTCGGTTTGTTTTTAACATTATCACCTGAAAGGCTAACACCTTGATCAGATCCTCCATTTACTCCAGAATATCCACCTAAATCTCCTCCGCCAGCCATCATAGGAACAGAAGGTACCATAGGAACATCTTGTAAAGCTGAAATATCAGAACCTTGACTACTTCCACCTGGGTAATCATCAATATTTGGAGTACTTCCATTAGATTGGTTATTAGAATTATTTGGCACATTAGGTTTTGGTGCAGTTTGTGTGTCATCTTTAGGTTTTTCAGGAGTAGGCTCTACTGGTTTTTCTTCTTTCATCATAGCGTCCTTAATTTCTTTAGGCATCTCTGGCGACTTAGCTAAAATATCTATTTTTCCATCTTCACCATCAGGACTAGAAGGTAATATAGTTGAACTTTCTGAAACCACTGGAACCATAACCCTGTCTACTAATTCCATGTCATTTACTTTAACAGATAGGGTTATAGGATAAGAAGTATTTCCTAAATTTTCATTTGCCTTAAGTTCATAGTAAAAAGTAGCCGTCTTCTCTGAATCTAAATTAAATTGTTGGTCTTGGCCACCTTCAAAAAATTTATTTGTTTTACCTTCCCCAACTTCTCTTAAAGAAAATGTTCCTTTTGTGTTAACTTTTGAGATATTTTTCATATTTATTTTAAGCACAAAATTTTCTCCTGCTTTAACTGCAGTTCCTTCTATATTAGAATCTATACAGAATACCTCATTTTTATAAGTTTTATTATTAGCACTAACATTTATTACTAAAAGTAGCATACAAAGTACTAATGAAATTCTTTTAGCTATCTTTCTATTCATTCCTTTTGTTCTCCCTTATTTCTTTGATAATTCCATCTTGCATATGATAAGTTTTATCAGAATACTCTGTAACCTCTTCATCATGGGAAACAATTATCATTGTTTGATTATTTTCTCTTATTAATTCGGTCATAAGCTCTAATATTTCTCTAGTTGTCCTAGTGTCAAGGTTACCAGTTGGCTCATCTGCAAAGATAATTTTAGGATTATCTACAAATGCTCTTGCTATACTGACCCTTTGCTGCTGTCCACCTGACAATTCATTAGGTTTATGGTGTAGCCTTTTCCCAAGACCAACTGCCCTAAGAATCTCTTTACCTTTTTCTTCTCTTACCTTTTTATCAATTCCCTTAAAAGTCATACCTAAAGTAACATTTTCAAGGGCTGTTTGAGTAGGTATAAGATTATAAGACTGAAAAATAAAACCAATATTCTGCCTTCTAAATGTTGTAACCTGATCTTCAGTTAACTTATGAATAGGAATTTTCCCAATTTCTATACTCCCACTTGTCGGTTTTTCAAGACCTGCAATCGCATTAAGCAAGGTTGACTTACCTGAACCTGAAGTACCTAGCAAGCAGACAATTTCTCCCTTATTAATATCAAGACTTATATTATTAAGGGCATATATTTTCTCTCCCCCAAGTTCATATATCTTCATAAGGTCTCTAATCTTAATTAATGCATCTGACAAATTATCACCTCCTAAATTTATTCATATTTATCCAGTATTTACAATATGGATTTTATTATAACATTATTAATATGAAAAATGTATACTGCGAGTGCTCATATTAGATTTATTGAACTGTTGTTAAGCGTTTTTAACATTATAAATTAAAGTGTTTCAAAAAAATACTGGATATTTGAAAATTATATATAAATTCTCAATTATCCAGTAAAAATGATTTATTTTATAACATTGTAAGTTGTTTCAAAAAGTTTTTCATTAGCATTAATTTTTTCTTTATTCCCCAATACTACAAGATGATTTTCTTCCATGGCCTTATCTAAAAAGTCTCCATATTTTTTAAGATCATCTAAACTAGTTGATAGAGCTTCTTCCAATAATCTTTCAATTTCTTCAATCTTTCTGCCTGTTATATACCTTAATAAATCTTCATAGCCCATTGATTTAGGTGTATAAGGAGGATTAAATCCAGAAATTGTTCCAATAATGTAATTCTTAAGATCATTTTCATCAATATCAATATTTTTTAAATACTCACCCATATTATTATAAACATTTATAGTTTCTTCAAGATTAGGATCTCTATAAGAGTAAGTTGCTAAAGTTCTCTTTCCTATGGATATTCCTGCCCCATAAGCTCCACCTTTAGCTCTAATATGGTTATGAAGATAGCCTTTGGATAAAACTTGAGCTAACACTGCCATTTTACCATTATAAACTTCGTCTATTTCACTTAACTTAGCTGCTTTAGAAACAAACTGAACATTAGAAGAAGATTTTATACCTTCATTTTTTGCAATGTATTTGAATACCAAATCAGCTTTTTCATAAGAAACTTTTTTAAGTTTATTTAAGCCATCTTCTGCTAAACTTAAAACTTCTTTAGCTTCATCTCTTGAGCCCGTAATGTTAATTATTAAATTACTGCCAATAAATAGCTTGTCATAAACTTCTTTTAATTTTTCCAGCTGCATTGCTGCTTCATCTTCAAGTTTATCTTCCAAATCTTGTATAAAATAGAAGAAATCTAATCCACTTATATATTCTCCATACTTAGCAGATTTATCCACATGAGATCTAGCTCTAGACATTACAATAGCCGAACCATTTTGATATAAGTTCATTTCATATCTTGATTTAATCTCTTTAATTAAATCCTTATATCTTTTAATAGAATCTAATTTAGTTCCAGTAATAATTTCAAGTGCAATAGCATCTGCTTCAGTTGCTCCACCATCTAAATATTTTGTAGAAACAACTAACTTAGGATAGAATTCATCTGAATTGGAATCATTAAATACATTGATAGAAAAGTTAATTCCACCAGTATTCATATAGATTTCATTAATTAAATCTATATAATTACGTCTATTTGTATCCATTGATCCTAAAAGTTCAGTTAATAATGCTGCATATCCTAATTCATCTACATTTATATGACTTATGTCAAAAACATAATTAACATAATTTATTCCACCTGTGAAAATATCATGGTAGAGATTATCTATACTTGAATCTAATTTTTCTCTTGGGATACCGCTTAATTTTGTATCTACATCTTCTAAATCAAGACTTGGAATTGTAGCTTTAGCTTCAGGAGAATCTTCTGTTAATTGCATATGCTCTAATTTTTCATTTAAATCAATTAAAGCTTCAATTGATTCATCGCTCAAGCTTTCCTTATATTTTTTTAGATTTTCTCTAACTTCTTCATCTCTTCTCTCATTAAGATTTTGATTAGGAAGAACAGAGATTATAGTCTTGTGATTATTTTTTAGAATTTTTTCTTCTATAAACTTTTCAAAAATCCCTTCATCAATTCCTTCTCTTAATTCCTCTAAACTTTCACTAAATTCCAAAGCTTTGATAGGGCTATCCCCGTAAAGCCAGGTATCAAATGATCTAATAAAATCAATTATCCCTCTTGTATGAAAACCTGTTGCTTCCCTTAAGGAATACTCAAATTTATTTAACGTAGAAAATAAAAGCTTTTTATCAATTCCATTAGCTACTAAATTCTCAAAACAAGTTTCTATAATTCCTTCAAACTCATTTATTCTAGTAGAGCTTGTATTTTTACATATAATAGTAAAAGGAATTTGTCTTACGGAAGAAGTCATTCCAAAAACATCTTCACCAATCTTAGCATCTAAAAGTGCTTTTTTGATTGGACCTGATCCAGAATCTACAAGGGCTTCTAAAAGGATATTAGTCATAAGGTCTGTTTTACCATCAAGGATATCTCCTGTTACAACTGAATAAGCTAAGTAATCCCTATCTAAACCTTCAATGTCATCGCTTGTAGAATATTCATAATTCTCATATCTCTTTTTCTCAAAAGATTCTTGGTAAGGGATTTCAAAATCAAGTTCTTGCTTTTCAAAATTAGAAAGATATTCCTTATCTAAATATTCCAAATCACTTTGTAATGCCCTATCTCCATAAAAGAAAATATATGAGTTAGATGGGTGATAATGTTTTTTATGAAAATCAACAAAAGATTCATATGATAAATCTGTAATAGCGTATGGATCCCCGCCAGAGTTATTGCTATAAATTGTATCTGGATAGTTTGCTTGATTTATAAATTCATAAACTTGATCTTCAGGAGTACTCATAGCACCCTTCATCTCATTGTAAACTACACCCTTATATTCAATTGGATCATTTTTATCTTGAATATCATAATGCCAGCCCTCTTGCATAAAGATTTCTGGTTTTTTATCTATTGCAGGATAAAAAACAGCGTCTAAATAGATATCCATTAGATTTTCAAAATCTTTGTCATTTCTACTTCCTATTGGATAAATAGTTTTATCTCCAAATGTCATAGCATTAAGAAATGTCTGAAGACTTCCTTTATAAACATCCATAAAAGGCTCTTTTGTTTTATATTTTCTAGATCCTGAGAGCACACAGTGTTCTACAATATGAGCAACACCTGTAGAATCAGTTGGAGGAGTTTTAAATCCGATACCAAAAACATTATTGTCATCATCATTTTTTAACTTTAAGACTCTTGCTCCAGTTTTAATGTGTTCAAGTAAAATAGCCCGAGATCCTATCTCAGGAATTTCCTTATCTTCAATTGTTTTGTATCCTATATCTAAATAATCCATATTCATCTCCAATTTATTTTACTATTCTAATAGTATTCTAATTTTAACCTTAAATCAAGGCTACAAAAATAAACTTATAAATCGAGATTAGCATCTAACCTTGTAATATTCGGTAAATTCGAACTTTTTCTTTAGTTATCAATCTATATAAATTATTTTAATTTTGCTAATAATTTGTAATATTTCTATATTTTATCTGTTTAAGGATATATATAGAAAAAGGATGTGGAATAATGATTTTAAATTATGATTTTGAAAACACAAAAAATGCCTATTCAGATATCAAAACCAAGGAAATGAAATTATATCTAGCTGACCTTCAGCAAGAATGTACTCTTAGAAATATTCCAGTAATAATTATTGTAGAAGGTTGGGAGTCTTCTGGAAAAGGCTATATATTAAATGAACTTACAGAAAGGCTGGACACCAAATCTTATAGGGTAAAAGTTTTTGACCCAAAAGACAAGGAAAATTATATTTTCACTAAATCATATTGGTCTAATTTACCTGCTAAAGGAAACTTTGCTATCTATAATAGGTCAAGCTATAATAAACTTTTCTTGAAATTAGATAAAGATCAAAACACAATTGATAGAAAGATTTCATATTTACTAGCGACAGAAGATACATTAATCAATGACGAAACTATAATAATAAAGTTCTTTATAAATATAAGTAAAGAAACACAAAGAAAACACATTGAAACTCTAGCTTATGATAAATACAGGGATTTTATGGTCACAGACAATGATGTTTATCAAAATCTTTATTATGACAAATTTGCCAAACATATAGATAAAATATTAGAAAAATCTTCCACAAAACAAGCTCCTTGGCATATAGTAAACGGAGAAAATTTAAAAGATGCCAGAAAGTTTGTAATCGGAACTTGTATGGATATTATCAGAGAAAAATTAGAAGAAGCTAAAGAAGAAGAAACTAAGAAAAGTTCTTATAAAACCATAGATATCTTAGGTCAACTAGATATGGATAAAACAGTTTCTTTGGATAAGTATGAAAAAGAAATTATAGAACTTCAAGAAGAAGCCGGTAACCTAGCATATAAGCTATATGTAAACAAAATTCCTTCAATAATAGTATTTGAAGGAGTAGACGCTGCTGGAAAGGGTGGTGCTATAAGAAGATTAACTAGACTTATAGACGCAAGAAGCTATGAAGTAAACCCTACCTCTGCCCCTTCGGATTCTGAAAAAGATCACCACTATTTATGGAGATTTTATTCCAACTTTCCATCCAAAGGAAAGATTAGTATTTTTGATAGGTCATGGTACGGTAGAGTAATGGTTGAAAGAGTTGAAGCTTTTGCCACTAAAAACGAATGGGAAAGAGCATATGATGAAATAAATGCTATGGAAAAAGAATTAACCGATTCAGGAGTTATTCTTATAAAATATTTCTTAACTATAGATAAAGACGAACAATTAAAAAGATTTAAAGATAGAGAAAGAGATAATCCTTATAAATTAACTGAAGAAGATTGGAGAAATAGAGATAAGTGGGATGAAAATATGCTAGCTATGAATGAAATGCTAGATAGAACTTCTACAAGCTATGCTCCATGGGATATTATAGAAGGAAATCAAAAAGAATATGCAAGGCTAGAAGTTTTGAAAATCTTTATTAAAGAAGCTAAGAAAGCATTAAATATAAATTAACATAAAAAAATAAATAAGAAGTAGAGCAAGGCTCTACTTCTTATTATCTATAATTTCTTTAATAATTTCGTATTCTCTTTCCACAATTTGATCCCATGCATGAGAATAAATATCTCTATAAATACCCTCTGGAAATTCTTCTTTCTTTTCTGTTCTAAGAATTTGTTTTTCTAAAGCTAGTTCTAGCCTTTCGACAAATGGATCTATATGAGATTTTTGTGGCTTATCAGTATCAAATATTTTAGGTGGTTTTACATATTCAATAACATTTGAATTATTTACATCATCTCCAAGAAGCTCCATAAGACCTGGAATTTCTGTTGCAACAACTCTCATTTTACAAGCCAGTGCCTCTATAGCAGTTAACCCTAGCCCCTCATAGTAGCTTGGAAGCACGAAAACATCTGCCCTTCTCATTATCTTACCTAGCTTTTCTTGATTAACCACATCGAAAATTTTAAATCCTGGACAAAAATGAGCATTTTCATAAATAATAGCCTTTTCTTCTTGACTAGTTGTTCCTATAAAAAACATTCTCAATTTAGGAAATTTTCTTTTCAAATTAGGAAAAGCCTTAGCTAGCTCATAAATTCCTTTAGAGCGAGCTAACTTTCCAGCAAATATAATTCTTGTTACATCATCTTTTTTAGCCTTCCCATTATCATAGAATATGTCTTGATCAAAACCTCCTCCCACAATTGTGATTTTATCTTCATCGACATTAAATATTTCTACAACTTCTTTTTTTTCTTTATTAGAAAGAGCTAGCACATGATCTAATCTATTAAGATTTTTTACATATTTATATCTTAGGTGGTTGTTTTGCTGAGCTTGTCTAATATCCGTTCCATGGCTTATTCCTACGACCGGAGTGCCTTCAAAGACATCTAGCACCATAGATGTTAAAAACCAAAGGTGATGGCTAATAACAAGGTCTGGCTGAAATTCTTTTTTAGCTTTCTCTAGCCTTTTTAGAAAAGCATTTTGCCAAGTTTCAATCATAGTATCACTCATATGAGAATAAAGTGTATTTTCATAAGGCATTTCATCGCTCATACCAACAATAGGAAACTTAAGTTCATCTGTTTTAAAGACAACTGGATAAGATGTCATCCCAAAATCTATCTCATAAGGCTCTTGTGTTCCATAAATCAAAGCATTCTCAACGCCTCGTCTTGCCAAACCCTCTACTCTATTCTTAAAGCTAACCCCACTGCCTGTTCGCATGGGAAGTTGTGCCAAAACATGTAATACTCGCATAAAATACCTCTTTCTTGATTTTAAACTACCCGTTTATAAATATACCCATCAAATTTTTTATAAACCTTTATACTATAAGTCGATTATATCAATATTCTATATGTATAATCAATTTTGTTTTGATATACTTATATTAAAGAAGGGAAGTGGATTAATGAAAATTAGTAAAGATAATCTTATTTTTAATATGGACAAAGAAAACAAAGCTGTTGTAAAAATAAACTCTGGTGAAGAAATTATTTTTGAAACCTGTGATTGTTTTTCTGATACTATAAAAACCGAAAAAGATACTATGAGTTCTATCGACTTTTCAAAGATAAACCCTGCTACTGGCCCTGTTTATATAAACGAAGCTAAGGCTGGAGATATTTTAAAAGTAGATATATTAAAAATCGATATAGCTAATCAAGGAGTTATGATGGCAGCTCCTGGCCTAGGTAGACTTGGAAATTTAGTTGAAGCCGAAGAGACAGTTGTAGTTGAAATCAAAGATAAATTCGCTGATTTTAGAGGTATAAAAGCCCCTCTTCGTAAAATGATTGGAGTTATAGGAACTGCACCAAAAGGTGAAGCTATGAATACAGGAACTCCCCATGACCACGGCGGCAATATGGACTGCTTAGAAATAAAAGAAGGTTCCAGCCTTTACCTCCCTATAAATGTTGATGGAGCTTTACTAGCTTTAGGTGATCTTCATGCTTCAATGGGTGAAGGAGAAATTATGGGAACTGGAGTAGAAATATCTGGAGAAGTAACACTTAGGGTAGAAGTTATAAAAGATAAAAAAATGCCAACTCCTATGATAGAAAACGATAACAAATTAATCTGTCTTGCATCTAGAAAAACTTTGGAAGAATCTTGTGATTTGGCTATTGAGAATATGGTTAGTTATTTAGTAGAAAATTATAATTTCACATTCAATGAAGCTGGCATGTTTCTATCTATGGCTGGTGATTTAAAGATTTGCCAAATCGTTGATCCGAATATGACTGTTAGAATAGAAGTTCAAAAATCACTAATAGAACAAAAGAAAAGAGGCTAAACTTGAATATAATCTTAAAGCAATTCCATGAATTATCAACCGATGAGTTATATGAAATATTAAAACTTAGGGTTGAAGTTTTTGTAGTCGAGCAAAACTGCCCTTATGAAGAAGTAGATGGAAAAGATAAAGAAGCCTATCATCTTTATATAAAAGAAGATGGAGAAATTATTGCCTATCTTAGAATACTTCCTGCTGGAGTTTCCCATGAATATACAGCACTCGGAAGAATAATAGCTAAAAAAAGAAGATCAGGACTTGGCTCTTCATTAGTAAAAGAAGCTTTAAAAGTTTGTAAAGAAGAACTAAAAGCAGATAAAGTTTATATTGAAGCACAGGTCTATGCTGGAGATTTCTATAAAAAATTAGGATTCAAAGAAATTTCAGATGAATTTGACCTTGATGGAATTCCCCATATAGAAATGATCGCTAACTTATAAAAATAAAAAGGACTAGCAAAAGCTAGTCCCTTTTAAATCTATTTAGTTCATCTAAGTCTATTAAACAAGAATTTTCTAAGAAATTGTTGTTTCCGTAAATAGCATTTTTATCTTTTCTTATACATGCTATTACTTTTTTATTGTTAAATAATTTTTCTAAACTACTTATATATTTTTTTGCATCTATTTCTAATTTCCCGATTTCGTCTATAACAAAAACATTATTTGGAGTATTTAAATGATTTTCTAGTATTTTATAGCCAACTTTATCAAAGAAATTCTCATTAATCTTCATAAAATCTTTGCATCTTTTCCCTATAATATATTCTTCTTTCGTTAAACTATCAGTAAGCAGAACTTCACTAAAGTCTTCTGAAAGATAAGTTTTAACATAGGTATAGTCTTTTGTATCTTTTAAAATATAAGACAACAAAGTTGTTTTGCCAACATTAATAGACCCTGTAAGCAAAAGATGAGTCTTAGATGAACTTTCAAAAATTTCCTGAACCTCTTTTAATAAAGTTTCAACTGGCTTTCTTTCCATTATTAATTTGAATTATCCTTAAATGTAGAATTTGAAAGTAAATCTTTTGCTTCATCTTCACTTAAATCATAATTATAGAAAAGATCATAGAACTCTTGAGCTTTTTCTACCATATCATAATCATAAACTTCTGGATAAAGTAGATTACCTAACCAGCTAATTCCAAGTAGCCTATTTACAGCTGGTGGTCTTCCCATCCAATTGTAAGGTCCTTGAGGAATTTCATAAAATTTATCGTCATTAATAGCCTTTAAAGACTGCCATTGTTCATTTTCTTTTACAGTTGAATATATAGAACCAGGGGCAAATAAAACTACATCTGGATCCCAGTTTAGTAATTCCTCTATAGAAGCATCATTTTTAGAATCAAAATCAGATTCCACAACATTTATAGCACCCACTAAATCTATTACTTCGGCATGAATACTTCCTTGAGGATTTGTAGCAAGACCTGACTCCATATCTGCCATAAATACTGAAACCCTATCTTCATCAGCTATTTTAGATGAATTTTCTTTTGCCATATTTACAACTTCTTGAGCATAATTACCTAACTTTTCGCACTTTTCTTCTTGACCTAAGATTGAACCTAATTTTTCATAAGCATCTTTCATTGTCTCTAATTCAGTTTCAATAAAGATAATAGGAAGACCTACTTTTTCTTGTAAAGCGTCTAAATCTGCTTTCATTTCATCAGGTGAGCCTTTAATTTCTCCTAAGTCTATACATACTTGAGGATCAGCTGATAATAAAGCTTCAACATTTAAATCAGCTTTTTTACCATAAAATGCTCCTACCTCTGGAAGATTCATATATTCGTCTGTATAAAACTTTGCATTTTCTTCACTTGGTCTAGATCCAACTGCGACAAATAAATCTGGATCAATAGAATAAAGCATCATAGTTGCAAGATGACCAGAAGGAGCTAATCTTTCAATTTTACTTGGTATTTCTACAGTTCTTCCTAGATCATCTGTGAATTCGACCGTTGAAGCTTCTTCAGACTCCTCGATCTCTTCACTTACCTCTTCTGTTACTTGTTCTGTAGCAGCTTGATTTTCACTTTCGATTATAGCTTCTTCTCCCTTATCATTTGTACCATTACAAGCTGTAACAGCAAAAACAGTAAGAGCTAATAATAACAATTTTTTTAGTTTCATATTTTCCTCCTTATTATTTTGCCAGAGCTATCTTAGTTGATTTTCCATTATGAGAAATCTCATGGACACTAATATCTATTCCATATATTTTTTCTAAGATATCCTCTGTTAGAACCTGATTAGTTTCACCATAAGCTAATAGTTTTCTATCATTTAAGATTAAAACTGAATCAGTATAACTAAAAGCATGAATGGGGTTATGCATGGATATCAAAACTGTATATCCCTTATCTGCCACCTGCCTTATAGTCCTTAAAATTAATTCTTGGTTACCAAAGTCTAAATTGGCAACAGGTTCATCCATAAGGATTACCTTTGCTTCTTGGATTAAAGCCCTTGCTATTAAAACAAGCTGCCTTTGTCCTCCACTGATGTTTTGGTATCCCCTAGTTGCGAGATTATCAATTTTGAACATTTTCAGAGCTTCCATCGCCTTTTCTTCTTCTTCTTTTTTAGGTAAACTAAAAACATTCATTTTTCCAGCAAGCCCCATTAACACAACATCTATTACAGAATAGTTATAAACTGGACTATGGGCTTGAGGTATATAGGCGATTTGCCTAGATAATTCTTTAGCTTTATAAGTATTTATATCTTTATCGTTTATAAAAATTTGACCCTTGTCAGCCTCTAAACTTTTTAATAGAAGTCTAAATAAAGTGCTTTTCCCTGCTCCATTTGCTCCAAGAAGGCCTATTACCTTAGGCTCATCAATTGAAAAAGAAATATCTTCTAAAATTTTTTCTTCGCCATTATAAGAAAAATCTAAATCTTTTACATCTAAAATCATTTTCTACCTCCCTTTAATAAAAGGTAAATAAAGAAAGGAGCACCAACTAAGGCAGTTAAAATTCCTAAAGGAATTTCTATTGTAGTAAGAGTTCTAGCCAAATTATCTATAATAAGCAGATAAGTACCTCCAATTAAGATAGATCCTGTTATTACATATCTGTAATCATTTCCTAGGATTATCCTTGAAAAATGAGGTATAACAAGACCCACCCAGCCTATCATTCCACTAATAGATACTGAAGTAGCTGTAAGTAAACTAGCTGCAATAATCATTACAAACCTAAGTCTTTTTATATCTACACCCATGCTAGAAGCTTCTTCTTGCCCCATGGTTAAAAGATTCAATCTCCACCTTAAGAGAGAGACTACTAAAAGCGAAACAACTATAGATGGCCCAGCAAATCTTAAATCTGACTGCTGGATAGAGGATAAAGACCCCATTAGCCAATAAGTTATCGAAGGAAGTGTATCTGTTGGATCTGCTAGAAGCTTAACTACACTTAATAAAGAAGAAAAAATAGAACCAACCATTATTCCTGCCAAAACTAAACTTAATGTTTTTTCCATCTTGCTAAAAGAGCTGATTAAATATGTAAAAACAACTGCTAAAATTCCTAAAGCAAAAGAGATTAAAGTTATTTTATAATATGCTAAGTGAAGGAGTATTCCTAATGCAGCTCCAAATCCAGCCCCAGAAGATGCTCCTAAAAGATCAGGGGAAGCCATAGGGTTTCTAAATAAAGCCTGAAATACAGCTCCAGATGTAGCTAAAGCCGCTCCTATAAATACAGCAGATATAATACGAGGTCTTCTTATATTCATAACAACATTAAAAATTCTATCTTCAACCTGATATTGACCTAGCCCAGTTTCATTAGCTACTATCTTAAATATATCCAGCTTATCAACCTGGTACCTACCAACAGTAAAAGACATAATAAATACAAAAATAAATATTGTAAAAATTATTCCCAGCTTATATTTATTAATATTTTTAGCTTTCATTTGACCTCCTTATTATTCTCGCTCGAAAATAATGATATTCTATGATAAATTCTTTGTCAAGAAATAAGACCTTTAATAGTAATTTTTTTCAAATTAAATACATTTTTCCTTGTAAGCAAAGCGATTATCTTATACAATTACTCATAACAATTAATAAAAGTAGAGGTAATTATGAATAAGAGAAAAGATATTTTAATAATAGGATTTGCCCTATTCTCAATGTTTTTTGGAGCAGGTAATTTAATTTTCCCTCCATTTTTAGGCTATAGCTCTGGAGAAAATTGGATTATCGCGGGTATTGGTTTTGTAATTGCAGCCGTTGGTCTTACATATTTAAGTGTACTATCAACTACATATGCTGGAGGTTCGCTTGCAGATATTAGCCAAAAACTAGGTAGAAAATCAGGTAATTTAATCAGTTTTTTAGTAATTTTATTTATCGGCCCACTTCTAGCAATCCCTAGAACAGCAGCCACAACTCATGAAGTTTTAAGTTATTCTTACGGAATTCCAACTTTCGTAACCGTTCTTATATTTTTTAGCTTAGTTTTGTTCTTCTGTCTTAGAGAAAATAGTATTATAGACAATCTAGGTAAATTCCTAACTCCCGGATTACTCTTAGCACTATTTTTAATGATTTTCAAAGGAATTATTAGTCCTCTAGGAGTTCCTGAAGCTAATCCAGCTAACTCTGTAGAAGTCTTTACAAATAGTTTCCAAGAAGGCTATCAAACAATGGATCTTTTAGCTTCTGTTGTGTTTACTGGTTTAATAATGAACTCTGTTATAGCAAAGGGCTATAAAGACAAAAAAACTACAATGGAAATAACAATTTACTCAGGTTTACTAGCAACTGTCCTTTTAGCAATAATTTATTTAGGTCTTAGCTTCTTAGGAGCTAGTGTATCGACTTATAATTTTGATGATTTAACTAGAGTAGAACTATTGATTGAAATTTCAAGAAGACTTTATGGACAAGTTGGAAATGTAATATTATCTTTGGCAATGGCCTTAGCTTGTCTAACAACAGCGGTCGGTTTAACTTCTTCTGCTGCAGAATATTTTTCTGGAATATTTAAGAAAATTACTTACAATAGTTTTTGTATAATAATTGCTATTGTTGGAGCTTTTTTTGCAATAAATGGTGTCAACGATATACTAAGTATTTCTGCACCAATGCTAACAATTTTCTATCCAGTAATAATAGTTGTTGTTCTACTTAATTTAGTAGATAAGCACATTCCTTACCAAACTATTTATCAAGGTGCAGGACTTGGAGCATTAGCAGTTAGTATTTTACAAGGCATCTCAGGTGCTTCAGGATTATTAAATTTATTAAATATTCAAGCTAATCTTGATCCTATTAAGAATATTGTAAGTTTATTACCTTTTGCAGAATATGGCTTTCCTTGGCTAATTCCTGCTTTAATAGGTGGAATAATAGGATATTTTATAGGAAAAACAAAAAAGACAGCCCTTTAAAGGTTGTCTTTTTTTTTTTGAGTATTTCTAAAAACTTTATAAGGTAAATTTTAGCTAAATAAAATTATTTAAGAACCTTAGAAGCTACTTTTGATATTTGTTTTCCATCAGTTCTAGCTGGGAACTTTTCAAGAATCATAGGTATAATTGTTCCCAGAGATTTAGGAGATTTTTCTAAATCTTTTTCTTCAACTATTTTAAGAATTTCATCAGCTAATTCATCTTCTGAAAGTTGGCTTGGAAGGTAAGACTTAATAATATTAATTCTTGTCTTAGCTTCTTCTATATTTTCCACTCTATTTTCAGGTAGAGATTCTAGAGTATCTTCATTTTTCTTTAATTCTTTTTGAACATATTCTAAAGCCTCTGCATCTGTTAATTCTCTTTTTGCTTCTTTTTCAGCTAAAGAAATAGCAGACATTAAATTAGTTACGACTGCTCCTTTAATTTTATCTTTTTCTCTCATAGCATTCATTTTGTCTTTTCTTAAATTACTTAAAAAACTCATGTAAACATCTCCTTTTTATATTTTTAATTATATCACTATAAAAATTTAAATAAAAATAATCTGTGTTATAATCTAGTTGTTGTCTTAAGAAAAGGAGAGAAATATGAAATTGAAAAAAAGATTTTTTATCCTAGCCCTAGTATCATTAACTATCGCTGGTTGTTCCAATAACATTGAAAAAGATGCTAATGAAACAAATGAAAAAATTGAAGATTTAAAAGAAACTGAAAGTACAAAAAGTAAAGATTCTGAAGAAAAAGAATCAAAAAAAGATGAAACCACAAAAACTGAAACTCAAAGAGTTGGTGCTCTTGCTTTTGAAGAATCTTTTTCTATTAATGGTGTAGACTATAAGCTTCCTATGACTTTTGCTGAGCTTAAAGAAATACCTGGAATAGAATATGATGAAGAAAAGAACACTGAATTAAGTGGAAGAGTCTCAGGAACAGAATCATTGTGGCTAAATCATGGAGAAGATAATGAAGTAAATATAAATGCAGAAATTTGCAATTATTCATCTAAAGCTATAAACATAAACGATGCAATAGTAAGCACTTTAACCTTTAGTGCCAACCCAGCTACTCTTGATAATGTAAACTCTTGGGAGAACATAATAACTGTTGATAAAGGTATCACTTTCGCTATGGATTATTATGACTTCATTAAAAACTATGATCCCCCACTAGATCCAAATGGCGTAATTACAGATGATAGTACAACAACATTTGCTTATGACATAGACTCAGATGAAACTGATGAGAATAGAGTTGAACTTTTATTTAATCAGTACGATGATGAAGGAAAAGATGAACTTTTATTAAGAAGTATCACTATTAGAATCGATGATACAAATAGAAATTTAAAAGAAGATAACGAGATAAAATAAGGGTTATAACCCTTATTTTATTTTACCTATAACTTAAAGATTAATCTCTTAAGCTCCTTAAATATGCCTTATCTCTATTAGAGATTTGTAAAGAATCAATAGATTTTTGTATAGCATATTTTTTTACATTACCTTCTAAAATATTTTCAAAATAAACAAGTGTATCTTCCCTTTGATTAGCTAAAGCTTTTTGAAAATACCAGCCTTGTGCCATTTGAATATAATATTCTTCTCTATTAATTTTCGCTACTATATAATTTATTTCTCTACTGAAATTATTTTTTGTAAAGTGTTTTATTAGACAAATTATTCCAAACCTTACCCCATATTCATAGTCCATTTCTATCCACTCTTTTATTTTTTCTAAAGACTTATCAGGATATTTTCCCATCTTCTTTACCGTAAATGAATCACAAACCGCCCAATCACTTATATGTGGAATAAAATTCTCTGTATATTCTAATGCTTCATCAAAATCTTTTATATTCTCTAATATATATCCATGAATCATATCTTCTTCATGATATTTATGGGGTAAATCAGTGAGAAAATATCTATAATCATTTGACTTATCATTATAGATATCTTTTGCTATTTCTCTTAAGACAGGAGCCCTAACTCCTATGATATCTTTTGATAAATTTGGTATAAGTTTTTGAATAAATTCTTTGTATTTAAGATCTTGCTTTTCCTTTAATAATTTATACATTAATTTCTCCTAAGTGTTTTTATAACAATATTTACTTTATTATTATTAAAAGTATTATATAATATATATTGTCGGTTATGTCATATAAAGAAACTTTAGCTAAAGTCCTTGCAATTAAGAGTGAAATGTGTCATGCTTAGTTCAAGGATAAAGACAGCTAGGTTTTTTCTAGCTGTCTTTTTTTATGATAAGGAAGTGTAATATTGAGATTTAATGAATTAAATTTATCCACAGAAATAATTAGAGGTGTCGAAAAAATGGGCTTTGAAGAAGCAAGTCCCATCCAAAGGGAAGCTATCCCGCCTCTACTTGAGGGCAAAGATGTCATAGGTCAAGCCCAAACAGGGACTGGTAAAACTGCAGCTTTTGGTATACCAATGCTAGAGCTAATTACCAGTGAAAGAACAGTCCAAGGCCTAGTACTATGTCCAACTAGGGAACTTTGTATCCAAGTAGCTGATGAAATTTCAAATCTTGGAAAGTATAAGAATATTAGGGTCCTCCCAGTTTATGGTGGGACTAGTATAGACAGACAAATAAAAGCAATTAAAAGTGGAAGTCAAATAATTATTGGTACTCCAGGGCGTGTGATGGATCACTTAAGGAGAAAAACTTTAAAATTTGATAATTTGAAGATTGCTATTCTTGATGAAGCAGATGAAATGTTTGCAATGGGCTTTAGAGAAGATATGAAAACTATCTTTGATCAAACTAACGGAGATAGACAAACTTGTTTCTTCTCCGCAACTATGGGAAAAGAAATCACAGAATTCTCTAGAATTTATCAAACTAATCCATTAGAAATAAAAATCAAGCATAAGGAACTTACTGTTGAAAATATTGCTCAGCATTATATTGAGCTAAATGAAAGTATGAAAACAGAAATCCTTACAAGACTTGTAGACCTTTATAACCCAGAATTAACTATTATTTTTGCTAATACAAAAAGAAAAGTTGATAAATTAGTTTCTGATCTTTCAACAAGAGGTTTTAACGCAGATGGTCTTCATGGAGATCTTAGACAAAACCAAAGAGATAATGTAATGAAAAGATTTAGAGATGGAGCTATTGATATACTTGTTGCAACTGATGTTGCTGCTAGAGGTATAGATGTAGGGAATGTTGATTTAGTTATTAACTTTGATTTGCCTCAAGATGAAGAATACTATGTGCATAGAATTGGTAGAACTGCAAGAGCAGGAAGAACTGGTAGAGCCATTTCTTTTGTAACAGGCAGTGATATTAACAAGCTAAGGGATATTATTAAATATACTAAGGCTGATATGACTTATCTTGAAATTCCAACAATTGACGATATGAATTTTAAATCTGTTGAAATTCTACAAAAAACAATTGAAGACGAATTAGCAAAAGATGAAGATCTTTCAAGATTCAGAGGAATAATAGATAATCTTCTTATGCAAGATAACACACCTACTGAAATTGTAGAAGTATTGTTAAAACTTTTACTTGATTCTAAGTCAAATACAAGGCACGAAAAACTTGCCCAAGTTGACTATGGTGAAAAATTCAACATTAAAAAGAATAAGTCTAGAAAACCAAATAGAAAAGATTCAAAATCTTCGAGAGGATCAAGAAATTCTAAAGGTGGAAAAATATTTATAAATAAAGGAACAAGAGATAAGCTTAATAAAAGAAATGTTTTAAGTCTTTTAGAAGAAGCTGGTGTTCCTAAAAAAGAAGTTGGCGATATAGCCTTAAATAGAAACTTCTCTTTTGTTCAACTACCTAAAAAATATGTAGATACAGCTATAAAAGGCTTAAATAATAAGTCTGTTCAAGGCAAAAAAATATCTGCAGAAAAATCTAATAATTAAATTTTTAAGCTAGCCATATAGTTAATGGCTAGCTTTTTTTATACTAAAAATGTTAAATGACACAGAAAAGACACATATCCATCACATATATGTCAAAGGGTAGGCTTATACTGAGCTTATAAAGAATAAATAACTAGGAGGACACTAATGAAAAAATCAAATTTATTACTTAAGTTAGGAACTATTACCCTATGTACTTCTTTATTAATCAGGCCTACTGCCTTTGCTAAAGGAAATGGTAGAGGAAATAGAGGGGATAATAAAGCTAGAGCTGTTTATTGTCAAAGAAATAATGGCGAAGCTGGAGTAAAGAAATTCGATGGCTGAGGTACCCCTGATGGTAACTGTACTTTTGATGGAGAAGGTGAAAGAAAACTAGATGGTTCAAGAAGACTTTCAAGAGAAAATAATCCTAATAGAGCTAGAAGATTAAATAGTTCTTCTAGATAAAACTGTCAATTCAAATAAGGACATAAAAAAATATCCCTAGACAAAACTAGGGATATTTTTTATTGGTAATATTTAGCTTGAGCTTGATAAAGATTTTGATA
>CAYSPO010000008.1:0-6184 GCA_964432945.1 uncultured Peptoniphilaceae bacterium | reverse complement strand
CTAGGGATATTTTTTATTGGTAATATTTAGCTTGAGCTTGATAAAGATTTTGATAAAGTTTATTCGTATTCATTAAATCATAATGGCTTCCATTTCCCGTTATTTTCCCGTTTTCTAAAATTAGTATTCTATCGGAAAATTTAGAAGCAGACATTCTATGAGATATAAATATAGCAGTCTTCCCTTTAACTAAGTTAGCAAAATTTTCATAGGTTTCTGCTTCTGCTAAAGGATCAAGGGCTGCTGTTGGCTCATCAAGAATAGCAACAGAGGATTGTCCATAAATAGCCCTTGCAATAGCAAGTTTTTGGCTTTGACCTCCTGAAAGTTCAATCCCGCCTTTATGGAGATTTTTATCTAGATAAGTATATATCCCTCTTTCTAGAGACTGAACCTTATCATAAATACCTACTTTTTCTATAACATTTATGATTCTTTCTTCTAAATATTTTGGTAATTCTTCTTCATCAGATATTTCTGTTCTCCCTAAGTCAATATTTTCCCAAATCATCATTGGAAATAGTTTGAAGTCTTGGAAAACACAAGAAAGTTCCTTTAAGTATGATTCATAGGTAAATTCTCTTATATCTATACCATTCCAAAGTATCCTTCCTTCATCTGGCTCAAAAAGCCTGCATATCAATTTAACTATAGTAGATTTCCCAGAATTATTTATTCCAACAATTGAAAGAATTTCTCCTTCATTTAGGGTAAAGGTAATTCCATCTAAGATTTTTTTATCTGTTTTAGGATAAGAAAAACTAACATTTTCAAAAGTTAAGCTAACTAATTTACCAGGTTCTTTTTTATTATATATACTCTCCCCCTCATCCATTTCCTCTAAAGAAAGATAGTCAATTAAAGGATCAAAGACTGGTAACATAGTGATAATATATACAAGAGAATATCCAAAAGTTTTCATTGCATTAGAATAAGATTCATTTGATGTAACTAAAACAACAAAATTTCCTAGGATGATTTTTTCACCAAAAACCCCTAAAACTCTCAATCCTGCATATACATAAAGAATAAATGAGGATATTATTGAAAAGACTTTAGATAAAAAAGTTGCCTTTACTTCTTTAGTTTTTATTAGCTTAAATCTTTCTGAAATTTCTATATTGTATTCACTTACCTTTTCTATTAAAGGAATATATAAATCATATAGTCTAAAATCTTTTTGATAGTCCTTGTTTAAAAGAAGCGAAAAATAATAATTAAATTTTCTATTAATTGGAACTAATTCCTGTATAAATTTTCTCTTTTCTACTGATATATAACTCTCTATTAATATCCCTAT
Organism: uncultured Peptoniphilaceae bacterium; assembly: GCA_964432945.1. Lineage (GTDB taxonomy): Bacteria > Bacillota > Clostridia > Tissierellales > Peptoniphilaceae > CAYSPO01. The sequence goes on along the minus strand of CAYSPO010000008.1, from coordinate 4,884 downwards.
AATAGCTAAAATTGTAATAACAAGGAAAAGAATAGGAGAAAAGCTAAGTAGAATAGCGGTTATTCCTACAATTATAAATAGAGAAGCAAGGAGTTCCCCGAAAGATATTATAATTTGATAAAAACTACCAAAGTTTATTATAGCCCATGCCTCCTCTTTTAACTCTAAACTATGGGGATCTTCAAGATAATGGTATTTCATTTTCATAGCCTTATTAGATAGTTGATAGGCAATTAAATCTTGAAATAGAGATGATTCATGATTTGTTTTCTGATCAACAATATCTTGGAAATAACTTATGAAGAATTTGACTAAAAAAGTTGCTAAAAGAAACTTAGGGAAATCATCCCAATTTTTATGACTTATTAGGTCAATTGCAAACTTGGGAATATATATATTCACAAAAACATTTGCTGACTGAAAAACAGCTGAAATTATCATCCAAAAAATAAGCATAGGTTTCAATTCAGCCATGATAGTTAATAACTTTCCAAATGATTTAAAATGTTTACTATATTTCTTCATAATTATCCCCATCCTTATAATAAGAAGCTTGAGTTATAAACATTTCTTTATATAAACCTTCTTCATTTATTAAGCTTTCATGACTACCTATCTGGCTAATTTTACCTCCATCAAGAAGTAGAATTTTATCGCAGAATCTAGTAGATGCTAACCTATGGGAAATAAAAATTCCTGTTTTTCCTTTAATTAAAGACTGAAATTCTTTATATACTTCTTCTTCTGCAAAAGCATCTAAGGCGGAAGTAGGCTCATCGAGTATTAATATCTTAGCTTGATTTTTGTATAAAGCTCTAGCAATTGATATTTTTTGATTTTCCCCACCTGATAAAACCATTCCTTCATCATCAATAACTCTAAGCATCATTGTTTCTATTCCTTTATCAAAAGTATTTATTTTTTCTAGTAAGCCGAGCTTCTCTAAAGATTCTTTTACAAGTTCTTCATCAATATCGTCAGTGGAACTTGCTATATTCTCTTTAACCGTAAGAGCTATAGGAGTAAATTCTTGAAGTACAAGACACATAAGTTTATTCAAGGTTCTTTGTGAAATAGTTGATATATCAATTCCACCAATATAAATTTTCCCTTGTGTTGGTTGAAATAAGCCGCTTATTAAGTTAACAAGGGTGGTTTTACCTGCTCCGTTTACTCCAACTAAAGCTATTGATTCGCCAGCTTTTATAGTTAGATTTAGGTTTTCTAGGACATAGGAATCTGATCCAGGGTATTTGAAAGAGACATTTTCAAAAACTATTTCTCCATTTATATTTTCTATATCTAATTCTTCTCCACCAGATATTTCTATATCAGCATCTAAGAAATCAAATAGATATTCCAAGTCAACTGCTTGTTCTGTAACAAAAAATATTAGTTTAGCTATCTCCATGATTTGACTAATATAGATTCCTATAAAAGATAAGGTCATTATGTAAAGATTTAAAGAAAGATTACCCTTTTGAAAATACGATGCCAGGGCATAAATTATGCTCACGGTTAATCCTCCAAAAGTAAGGGCTTGAGGAAAGTAATTTAATCTTCTTCTTTTTCTTAATTTTAAATGTAAACTTTCAAAGTTTTTCATATATTTTGAATTAAGTTTTTCAAAAGATTTTCTTGCATTGAAAATCCTTATATCTTTCCCATAATTAAAATCTGTTGCTTGTCTATTTAGATAGCCCATTTTTCTAGATACTTCATTTATCTCTGGCACCAACTTGAAATGATATTTACTATAAGCTGACTGACAGATAATAATTAATATAATTGTTATAAATGCTAAAATAGGAATAACTATGTTTATTTTATATAATAAAACTGATATTAAAATAAAGGCAACTATTGATTTGCTTTTTTCAAATAACTCATTATAAATTCCTTCAAGGCCTAGATTATTAGACTCTAAACTATTAATAAAGTTTCCAACATTATCTGCAAAAGCTGCATTCTCCCAAAATCCATATTCTATTTTAGCTAGTTTTTCAGAAACAAGATTTAAGGTATCCATCCTAATTTTCATAAACTTATCGAATTTATTTAATTCTAATTTAATTGTGATAGCACTCAAAATTAGAATAGCAAGGCTATATATACCAACAGCCCTTATTAAAGGAATAGCTCCATAAATATTATCAACTTTTATTTTCTCTAAATCTTGTAAAATTGAAATAATAGAGGAAATAATTAGCCCCGATAAAAGCGGGATAAGTCCTCCTGCAAAAGCATATATAAAATGAGAAGCAAATAGTTTTTTATCTTTTCTTATAGGTATATAGGCTCTTTTTAGCATACTAAAAATACTTCTTTTCTTTGGATGAAGCAGATTTTTTATTTCATCTTCTTTTACATATTTTGCTGAAAGATTACTCCTTAAAGTCATATTCTCACGCATTTCAAACCTCCCTTGGATATACTTATTAACTTTTCACCTAGCTCTCTAAAGGCATCTTTATTGATGCTATAATAAGTTTTTCTATCTTCGATATTGGCAGTTATAAATCCAACTTGGAATAATAAGTTTAAATGGTGGGATAAGGAAGCAGAAGATACTCCCAGCTTTTCAGCCAATTCCTTAACATAGTATGGCCTTTCTTCTAAGACTTCTAAAATATCAAAACGAGTATAATCTCCTAAGGCCTTGGTTTTTTCAATTATTTCTCCCCTAATATTTTTTGCATCTTTCGTTAATTTCTTTAATTCAAATAAAAGTACACCTATATAAGACCAGAATTGTGAGTCTTCTTCAAGAGATAAACTAATGGATCCTGTATAATAGCCACTCAAACCAATATAAATACAAACTGTATCTATTTCTTTTTCAGAAAGAACTTCATCTATATTGTTAAAAGATTCATTTATTCTAAAAGTTTTTTCGTATTCTTTAAGCCCATTTTCACTTTTCAGAAAATCTTTAAATGTCTCATATCTTTCCTCTACTAAAAAAAGATTTTTTTCTATAGACTCTTGGCAAGTAGAATAAGCATTATAAAATTTATCTAAGGCCCATTCAGGGTTTGTAAATATCCTTAAAACATCTAGTTTACAGGACTCAGTTAAGGAACTAGCTTCTAGTAGTTCAAAAATATCTTCAAGATTAAAATTTTGTTTTTCTTTTATCCAAGAAGAGTTTTTATAAAAACCATTCTCAAGGCTCTTAAATTCTTCATTATCATCATTCTCTTTTATAACTATATAAGCTAAGGATCTAGCCATATTAATAAGAAAACCTTCTTTTCCAATAGTCTTAAAATCAATACTTATATCCTTAGGTAAAGCATTCATTAAAAATGAAGAAAAAGATAGGCCTTCATTTCTATAAGTTGCAATATTATCCCAAAAGCTATCTTCTTTGAAAATCGGATACACTTCTTCTATAACATTTTTTCGGAACTTATAAATATCATAAAATTCATCATTTAAATCATTTGAAGATATAATAAATTTTTCTTCGTTATTAATCAGACTATAGTCACCCTTATCTAATTTATCCTTGTTATTCACAATATCAGTTATTAAGTTACTTATTTCTAATAACCAAGATATTTCCTCTGAAACTTCATACTTAAGCAATATTAATCCTCCTATATTCAATTTATTTTTAATCGAGTATTAAATTTATTTTATAAGTATATAGTATTCTATAAACAAATATTTTTCAAGTCCTGAATTAAATTTATTTTTAATATAATAAAATTAAATCATTTTATATAGAAATTTATCTTTAATAGCAATGAAATAGCAAATCTTTATGAAATTAAAATTAATATAGAAAGCAAAAATTCAAAAACTACTTTCACTTTAACCATAAAGAAAGACCAAAACTCTAAATAGGGTTTTGGTCTTTCTTTATATGTATCTCTTACATAGCTAGTTCTGTTAGTTTGAATTTTGTTCTTCTTTGTATTAGTGAACTTATCCTATATGCGATTTCAAAATCCACCATACCGTGAACTAGGGTACCTAAGCCTACTAATATAAATAGGTTTTGAAGAAAATTAGCTGTCATTGGATCTGGTCCTAGCATAGTTAGAGAATAAACAACTACAACTTCACTAATACCATGAATTAAATTAATAATAAATGAGAACATAAATCTAGATTTACTACTTTTAAGTGTATTAGGAAATTTTTTCAAATATAATGCTCCAAAGCTGGCATAGATTAAATGACTTAAAGCCCGGAGAACTATGAAAATACTCATTCCCGAAAACACAAAACCAAGGGTTGTTCCTACTGCTACGACAAAAGCTGAAATAGGTGATCTAAACATTGCAATATTTACTGGAACATGACTAGCAAGTGTATATGATGCTGTCCCTAATACAAGACGAATTGGCATAATTGCTGGAATAAGTATTCCTATTGCAGTTAACATAGCTGTTACAGTTAAATCAGTTATTTCTTTATTTTTAACTTCCATATTTTCTCCTTATTTAATATAATTTTTAAAAATACATTCATTTTTAAAATATTTTATTTCAATATAAGAAAAAGCCTAGAATTTTTTGAAAATTTATCAAAATAAATTCTAGGACTCTTTTTATTAAAATTATAGCTTATTTATTACATCTTGTTTGGAGCTTCAATTCCTAGTAGTGATAATGATATCTTTATAACTAATTTTACTGAATAGACAAGCATTAACCTTGTATTTCTTAGTAATTCATCTTCAACAATTATTTGTGTTGAATTATAGTAGCTATTGAATTGTTTAGCAAGTTCAATAACATATCTAGTTACTAAATATGGTTCGAATTTTTCTCCTGCTTCTATAACAGTATCTGTTAGGTTATAGATTGTCCTTAGTAAATTTATTTCATTTTCTTCAGTTAAAAGACTTGGATCAATCTCATTATTTATATC
>CAYSPO010000007.1:40737-44848 GCA_964432945.1 uncultured Peptoniphilaceae bacterium | reverse complement strand
GCAAATGTATCTGATCCCCATGAGCATAAATAGACAATTATTAATTTATAAGGCTCGTCAAATAAGATGAAAAAGTTTATAAGGAAATTACAATATAAAAAGGCAAGTAGGAATCCCGCCATATCTCGAATTGTATATTTATTTCCTAATGCTACGAATACCAGAGAAATTATTACAGTTAAAGCTAATATAAAATATGTAACGTAACTTATTTTGTAATAACTAGAAATATTAAGAGATAAAGATAAAGCAATCTGTAACCATAAAGGATAATTCACTCCAATATTTTTTACAGCTTTATGGAATTCAGTACTTGATATAAGACTTAAAATAATGGTAGAAATTAAAAGAAGAAGTCCTCCTTTTAGTGAAAAGAAGAGGACTGACATTACAAGGAATATACCACTGATAGTTCTTAAAATTAGATTTTGCATTATAGCCCTCCATATCTTCTTTTTCTATGCTGATAGTCTTGAATTGCAGAATCAAAATCTTCAGTATCGAAATCTGGCCATAATGTATCAGTGAAATACAGTTCTGCATAAACACCTTGATATGTTAGGAAATTGCTAAGCCTTTGCTCTGCTCCGGTTCTAATTATTAAATCAGGATCAACTTGATTTGAAGTATATAAATGAGACTTAAATAACTCATCATCTATATCATCTATGTCTATCTTTTCATCTTTAATCAATTGAGCGATACATTTGCTTGCATTAATAATCTCATCTCTTCCTCCATAGTTAAGTGCTATATTCAAAATCATACTATTATTATTTGATGTAGCCTCTAAGGCTTTATTTACAGAGATTTGAGCTTTTTTTGGAATCTTAGAATAATCTCCTAAGATATTGATTCTAACACCATTATTAATTAATTTATCAAGCTGACTATCAATGTATTTAATTAACAAGTCCATAATAAAGCCTACTTCATCTTTAGGCCTTTTCCAGTTTTCTGTAGAAAAAGCATATAAAGTAAGAATTTCTATACCCATTTCTTTAGAATGTTCAACTATTTCAATAACTGAGTTCATTCCTGCTTTATGTCCGTAACTCCTAATTAAACTTTGTTTTTTAGCCCATCTCCCATTACCATCCATAATAATACCGATGTGCTTAGGAAGATTATTCTTGTCGATATCCATTTTAAACTCCATTTAACTTAAATTTCTAATAAGTCTTTTTCTTTTAACTCTAGTAACTCATCAATATTTTTGTTTGCATCATCAATAATCTTTTGTATATCATTTTCAGCAGCTTTTGCTTGGTCTTCTGGAAGAGATTCATTTTTCCCTAAATTTTTAATTCCATCAAGAGCTTCTTTTCTATAATTTCTTACTGATATTTTATGATTATCTGCTATTGATTTTGAAGTTTTGATAAGATCTTTACGTCTTTCTTCTGTTAATTCAGGAAAAGGTAATCTAATTATCTTTCCATCATTTGAAGGTGTAATACCTAAATCAGAAGCTAAAATTGCTTTTTCTATTTCACTAACTACAGAAGTATCCCACGGTTGTATAACTATTAATCTTGCTTCGGGAACTGAAATAGACGCAACTTGTTGAATTGGTGTAGGTATTCCGTGATAATTTATAGTAATTTTATCTATTAGGGCTGGATTTGCTCTACCTGCTCTAATTTGATTAAATTCACTTGTTAAAGAATCTGTAACTTTTTGTAAATTATTTTTAAGATTTTGTAATACTGGTTGATACATAATATCCTCCTAGCTTAAAATTGTACCTATAGGTTTTTCATTCATAATGTCAATCAAATTATCAGGATCATCAATACCAAAAACAATAACTGGCATATCGTTATCCATACAAAGAGATGTTGCTGTTGTATCCATAACTTCTAAACCTAAGTTAAGAATATCTAAGTATGAAAGCTCATCAAATTTCACAGCATCAGAGCATTTGTTAGGATCTTTATCATAAATTCCATCAACGCCTTTTTTACCAATTAATATAACATCAGCGTTAATTTCTGCTGCTCTTAAAGCGGCAGTGGTGTCTGTTGAAAAGAAAGGCAGTCCAGTACCGGCACCGAAAATAACAACTCTGTTTTTTTCTAAATGTCTAATAGCTCTTCTTCTTATATAAGGTTCAGCAACTTCTCTCATCTCAATAGCTGTTTGAACCCTAGTTTCAACACCTTTTTCTTCTAATGAAGCTTGAAGTCTTAAGGCATTAATTATTGTACCAAGCATTCCCATACTATCTGATGTTGATCTATCCATAAGAGTACTTGTTTTTCCTCTCCAGAAATTACCTCCACCTACTACAATCGCAATCTCGACTCCAGTTTCATGAACCTTAGCAATCTTACTTGTTAAATTATTAATTGTTTCATCATCTAATCCAAAACCTTTATCACCTGCAAGAGCTTCTCCACTTAGTTTTAGAACGATTCGATTGAATCTCTTTTTCATGACACACTCCTAAGGTTATAATTAAGCTTCTCCGATTTGTTTAGCAACTTCGTCAGCTAAGTTATCTTCTCTTTTTTCTAATCCTTCTCCAACTTCGTATCTAACAAATCTTCTAACTTTTATGTTTTCACCAATTCTGCTAATAAGTTCTGTTAATAGCTCATTAACTTTTTTATCTGGATCTTTGATGAAATCTTGTTCTAATAAACAAATTCTTTCAAAGTACTTATCCATTCTTCCTTCAACTTTATTATTTAAGATCATTGCTTTTTTATCTTCAGGAAGTTTTTGTCCTTCAGCTTCAACTTCAGCTTGCTTGATTAAAACTTCTTTTTCTTTAGCAACTTCATCTTCTGGTACATCATCTCTTGAAACATATAGAGGATTAGATGCAACAACTTGCATAGCCATATCTCTTACAAAAGTTTTGAAGTCTTCATTTTTAGCTACGAAATCTGTTTCACAGTTTACTTCAACTATTGCACCAATTCTTCCACCATGGATATAAGATTCTACAAGACCTTCAGCTGCGATTCTGCTTGATTTCTTTTCAGCTCCAGCTAGTCCTTTTTCTCTTAGAATTTCTACTGCTTTGTCAACATCACCGTTAGTGTCAACTAATGCATTTTTACAATCCATCATTCCTGCACCAGTTAATTCTCTTAACTCTTTTACTTGTTTCGCTGTATAATTTGCCATTAATACCTCCTAAAATTTAAAAGGTAAGAGTAAAGAATTTTACCCTTACCCATATTATTATTATTATTCTTCGCTTGATTCTTCAGATATTACTTCTTCAGTAGAAGTATCTTCAGATTTTACTTCTTCTTTAACTTCAGAATCTTTAGATGGTTCAACATCTTCGAATTGTTCACCTTGTTTACCTTCGATAACAGCATTAGCTATTACGCTAGTAAGTAATTTAACAGTTCTAATAGCGTCATCATTTCCAGGGATTGGATAATCTATTTCATCTGGATCACAGTTTGTGTCGATTATAGCTACTATTGGAATATTTAGAATTTTAGCTTCGTTTATAGCAATTGCTTCTTTTTTAGGGTCAATGATAAATAATAAATCAGGTAGGCCTTTCATATCTTTAATTCCGCCTACGAATTTATTTAATCTATCTCTTTCCTTAATTAATTCAGCAACTTCTTTTTTAGGTAGAAGATCAAATATATTTTTTTCTTCCATTTCATTAAGCTCATGAAGTCTATTGACTCTTTTGCTAATAGTATTAAAGTTAGTTAGCATACCACCTAACCATCTTTGGTTTACATATGGCATAGAACATCTTTTTGCTTCAGCTTCGATTGATTCTTGAGCTTGTTTTTTTGTTCCGATAAATAATACATTACCACCATCTGCAACAACATCTTTAACCGCATTATAAGCTACTTCAGTCATTTGAACTGTTTTTTGTAGGTCTATAATATGGATACCATTTCTTTCTGTGAAAATATATGGTTTCATTTTCGGATTCCATCTTCTTGTTTGATGTCCGAAATGAACACCTGCTTCTAATAAGCTTTTCATTGATACTACTGACATTTTACTACCTCCAATTGTTTTTTTACTTCCACCTCTATCCTCTTTCCTCAGAACCCTAAGGCAACTCTGATTCAATCAAGAGATGTGTATATTCCTATAAATTATATCACACAAAAAC
>CAYSPO010000007.1:33510-40637 GCA_964432945.1 uncultured Peptoniphilaceae bacterium | reverse complement strand
TTTCTGGAAAAACGCTAATAGTATTAAATTTCATTAGCCATCCCTTCAATTATAACTACATCTATAAAACCATCTTCAATATTAACATTTTTGATGAATTCACTAACTGCTGGGATTTGGTAAATTTTTCCATCTCCTTCTATAACATAAACATCATTAGCTAGTGTAGGGATTATTTCCACTAATTTTCCGATTTTGTTATTATCAGAAAAAACTTCTAAACCAATTAGTTCATCTTTATAGTAGATTCCTTCATCTAATTCATTTCTGTTTTCCATATCAATATATACATATGAATCCACATAATCCAAAACATCATTAATATTATCAATATTTTTTAATTTTATAATCACATTTGATTTGTGAACTTTTGCTTTATCTAAATTAACAATCTCCTTATTTTTACCTATATAGTATGGGCAATCTATAAGGAAATCATTTAGGTCATCTGTAAAGCTCTTAACCTTTAATTCTCCCTTTATACCAAAAGTTCCTACAATTTTTCCGATTTCAAAAAATTCCATTAGTCTAAAATCTCAATAAAAACTTTTAAGTCTCTTTTTGTACCTGCAGCTTTCGCAATAGTTCTAATTGAATTAGCAATCTTTCCTTGTTTTCCAATTACTTGACCTATATCAGATTCTGCAACAGAAATTTTTATATTGGCTTGACCTTCATTAATTTCTTCTTCTACTTTGACATCTTCAGGATGGTCAACTAAAGATTTTGCAATCTCCATTACTAATTCTTTCATAATATCAACTATTCTTCTGTAGATTCAATTTTTGCATCATAGATGCCGTTTGCTTTGAATAGTCTATCAACTGTATCAGTTGGCTTAGCTCCTGTACCTATCCAGTATTGAGCTCTTGCTGGATCTACAATTAGAGTTGATGGTTCTGTTAATGGATTATATGTTCCAATTTCTTCGATAAATTTTCCATCTCTAGGTGATCTAGAATCTGCTACTACTACTCTGTAAAATGGTTTTTTCTTTGCACCCATTCTTTTTAATCTAATTTTTACTGCCATTTGTATTCCTCCTTATTTAAAAAACGGTAGATTGAATCCACTTTTCTTTTTTCCAAGAGAAGTAAATCTTTTCATAATTTTTTTAGTTTCTTTGAATTGCTTTAGTAATCTATTTACATCTTGAGCTTGCATTCCAGATCCCCTTGCAATTCTTTCTCGTCTACTTCTGTCTATGATATCTGGTTTTATTCTTTCTTCTTCTGTCATTGATAAGATAATTGCTTCTACCTTAGCAATTTCTTTTTCATCAACATTCATGCCTTTTAGCATTTTAGAATTTACACCTGGTATCATTGCCAATAGGTCATCTAAAGGCCCCATATTTCTAATTTGATTCAACTGGTCTAAATAATCATTAAAAGTAAAACTCTGTGATCTTAATTTGTCAGCTAATTCATTAGCCTTTTTAGCATCTATTGCGTCTTCAGCTTTCTCGATTAAGCTAAGTACATCTCCCATTCCTAATATCCTAGATGCCATTCTATCTGGATGGAAAGGTTGAAGTTCATCTAGCTTCTCTCCTGTTCCTATAAATTTAATAGGTTTAGAAGTTACTTCTCTAATCGATAAGGCTGCTCCACCTCTGGTATCTCCATCTAACTTAGTTAAAATTACCCCGGATAATTCTAGCTTTTCGTTAAATGTATCAGCAACATTTACAGCATCTTGACCTGTCATTGCATCTACAACTAATAGAATATCATCTGGATTAACTGCTTCTTTAATTTCTTGAAGCTCAGTCATCAAATCTACATCAATATGTAGTCTACCAGCTGTATCTATGATTACAACATCATAAGATTTTGATTTTGCTTCTTTGAGACCAGCTTTTGCAATTTCCACAGGACTTATTTTATCTCCCATAGAAAATACAGGAGTGTTAGCTTGCTCTCCTACAACTTCAAGTTGCTTGATAGCAGCTGGTCTGTAAACATCGCAGGCTACCAATAAAGGTTTTTTATTCTTTGCTTTTAGATGGTAAGCTAACTTTCCAGCATGGGTAGTTTTACCTGCCCCTTGTAGACCACATAACATAATTACAGTAGGTGGATTAGAAGAAATATTTAACTTAGCTTCTTTTTCACCCATTAAACTAGTTAATTCTTCGTTAACTATTTTAATAACCATTTGCCCTGGAGTTAAACTCTCCATAACTTCTTCACCAATGGCACGTTCTTTTACGTTAGCAATGAATTTCTTCACAACTTTATAGTTAACATCAGCCTCTAAAAGAGCCATTCTTATTTCTCTCATAGCTGCGTCTACATCTTTTTCATTTAGCTTACCTTTACCTCTTAAATTACTAAAAACTCCTTGTAATTTATCGGATAAACTTTCAAACATAATTCACCTCCTAGATTTCATCTAATAAATTGATTAATTCTCTATGAATATGGCTTATATTTTCTTTACTAAAGGAAGTATTATCTTCGATATACTCTATTAACAAAGAAAGCTTATTTTTTGCTAGTTTTGATTTATTTATTAGCTTTAATTCTGACTCAATTTCATAAAGTTTTCCTTCAGCTCTTTTTAATAAATTTGAAACGCCTTGCTTAGAAATATTTTGATTATAAGCAATCTCATTTAATGACAAATCATTAAAATAATATGCTTGCATAGCTTCTAACTGTTTCTCACTTAATAAGTTGCCATAAAAATCTAGTAGAATGACAATTTCTGTTCTATCACCCAGTTTAATCACCTCTATGTGTGTCAACTAAAAAACTTGACCTCTTAATTTTAATGGACAAAACTCACTTTGTCAAGGCTTAATTAAATAATTGAATCTACAAAATCATTTACATTAAATTCTCTTAAATCTTCGATTCCTTCACCAAGTCCTATATACTTTATTGGTACTTTTAATTCTCTTTCAAGTCTAACTACTACCCCGCCTTTTGCAGTACCATCCATTTTTGTAAGGATAACACCATTTATATGAGCTGCTTGAGAAAAGCTTGTAGCTTGATTCATTGCATTTTGACCAGTAGTGGCATCTAAGACCATTAAGGTTTGAAGATTAGCTTCTCCATATTCTCTTTCTATAATTCTATAAATCTTATTTAATTCATCCATAAGATTCTTTTTATTATGAAGGCGTCCAGCTGTATCAATTATAAGAATATCAGTATTTCTTGACTTAGCTGCAGCAATTGCATCAAAAACAACAGCTCCTGGATCAGCGTTTTGTGAGTGAGATATCATATCTACCCCGACTCTATTCGCCCATTCTCCTAACTGCTCTATTGCTGCTGCTCTAAAAGTATCTGCTGCACAAAGTAGAACACTTTTACCCGAATCTGTATATTTTTTAGCGAGTTTTCCAATTGAAGTTGTTTTACCCACTCCATTAACCCCAACTACAAGTATTATTAGAGGAGTATTATTAATGTTGATAGTATTATCTAACTTATCTTCATTCATATAATCTTTAATTATATTATTTAATTCTTTTTTTACATGCTCAGGTTCGGAAATTTTATTTTCTTTTACCCTAACTCTCAGATTTTCGATAATATCAATTGTTGAGTTAGCTCCGATATCTGACATAATTAAAATATCTTCAAGATTTTCAAAAAGTTCTTCATCTATTTTACTTGAACCCGATAAAATTTCATCAATTTTATTGGAAATATTATCTCTTGTTTTACTTAAACCTTTGAAGAAATCAGCAAAGAAGCCTTCTTTTTCTTCTTCAATAGGTTTTTGCTCAGATTTATTTGATTCTAAATCAATTTTTTCTGTGTTACTAACCTCATCAATTTTAACTTTTGATTCCAAATCAGTATCTTCTTCCTTATCATTAAAATCTATTTTTGAATCCTCAATGACTTCTTCAGTTAGTTCATCTTCAACTACTTCTTGCTGTGTACCTTTGTTAACTTCTAAAGATTCATCTTTTACTTGTTCGTCTTCTGATACTTCTTCATTGATAGTTGATTCTTCTTTTACTTCATCTTTTTTCTTATCTTTTTTTCTGAAAAAATTTCTAAACATAGGACCTCCTAAATTGATTTAGCTTTATCTAATTCTAGTTTTATAACTTTACTAATTCCATCTTCTTCCATAGTAACACCGTATAAGCAATTTGCAATTTCCATGGTAGTTTTTCTATGTGTTATTATTATAAACTGAATATCTGAAAAACTTCTCAAATATTCTATATATCTTGTAATATTAGATTCATCTAAAGCTGCATCTGATTCATCTAAAATACAAAATGGTGCAGGATTTGTCTCGAAAATAGCAAATAATAAGGAAACAGCTATCAAAGCTCTTTCTCCTCCAGATAACAAGGATAAATTTTGCATATTTTTACCTGGTAGTTTTGCTTCTATATCGACTCCAGAAGTCAATAATCCTTTATTATCAAGAATTAATCTAGCATTACCACCTTCAAATAAAGTAGAAAATATTCTTGAAAAGTTTGAATTAATAGTTTCAAATGAATTTTCAAATTCTATTTCAATTTGTTTTTCAAGATTTTTAATAACAATTTCAACATCATCTTTTGCCTTTAATAAATCATTTTTCTGATTTATATAGAACTCATATTGTTCATTTATTTCATTAAACTCATCTATTGCATCTTCATTATAGTTTGATATCCTACTAAAATCTCTGCGTATATTCTTTATTTCTTTTTCAGATATAAATTTATCTTCTACGACTATTAGTTTTTCGTGAAATACTTCTTCAGTAAAATTATAGGTTTCTATAATCGCTTGTTTTAAATCATTTATTTTACTAAGCTGATTATCATAAAAAGTTTCTTTCCTATTCAATGAAAGTTTCAGTTTTGATGTTATGTCTGATAATTCTAAGGTTCTTTTATTAAGCTTATCATAAGTTAATCTGTTTTCTTTTAGTCGAGAATCATTTTCAAGATATTTATCTTCAAATTTAGATTTCTTTTTATCTAAGACATCTAAATCTGATTTATTAGATTTTATTAGGACTTCTAATTCTTTATTATCGATTTTCAATAAAGATAATTCGTTTTTTAAATTTAATATAATACTATTTTCGTTAATTTTGTCGTTTTCAATATTATTAATATTATTATTTATTATTCTTAAATCTCTTTCATTGGTATCATAGATATTTTGATCTTTGAAAATTAACTTTTCTAAGTCATTCATACTGTTATTAACTTTATTTATATTAACTTCTTTTTTTAAAAGAAGTTCTTTTTGAGCTTTTATATAGGATTCATCATAAATTTTGTTTACTTCGTCATTTGTATCAAAATTACTGATTTTCTCTTTCTTTATAGTTATATCATTACTAATATTCTCTATCTCATTTGTTAAAATATTTATTTGTAAACTTAGATCATTTTTATCTTTTTCTAATTTAGATTTATTATTTGTAGAATTAGAAATTTTATATTCAATTTCCTTATAGGAATTTGTATGAGAAAGAAAATTATTTTTTTCTTCTGATAATAGTTTTTCTAAATCCATTAATTTTTCTTTGCATTTTTTTATGTCTTCTTCTAAGGCTTTTGTTTCCTTTTTTCTATTTATAAGGTTATATGAATTAGATTTATTGCTTCCTCCCACAATTGAACCTGCAACATTTACTATATCCCCGTCTAAAGTAACAATTCTATTTTTGCTTTTTTTGCTAATTATAGTAGCTTGTTTCATATTCTCTACGAATATAGTCCTTCCTAGTAGTGAATCTATAATTGGTTTAATTTCATTACTAAAAGATAGGACATCTGGCCCAAAAGATAGAAAGTCATTTTCATTTAATGAACCTAAATCTCTTGGATATGATTTATAACGATCAATAGGCAAAAATGTCAGCCTTCCAATATTATTTTTCTTTAGATATGCAATCAACTTTTCTGCGTCACTTGTTTTTCTTGTGATAATATTTTGAACTTGAGATCCTAAAGCATATTCAACAGATTTTTCATACCCTGATTTAACTTTTATTTCATCTGCAAGAGGATTTAAAAAAAGATTTCTAATCTCTTCATTTTTATTAGCTTCTTTTAAAAACCTTTGAACAGGTTTATAAAACCCTTCATAATTATTTTGTAAGTTGGTTAGAATTTTATGATTAGATTCAAGTTTTTCAATTTTAGAAGATAATAGGTTAATATCTTGAATGAAATTATTGATTTTTTCTTTACTTTCTTTCAAATTATTCTCTAGTTGGTTTTTACCAGATGTAAGTTCATCGATTTTAAAAGTTAAACTTTCATAATTATCTAAAACCTCATCTAGTTCTTTAGAGATTTCATTTTTTTGAGATAGTTTCTCATTAATAGCTGATCTTAGATTTACAATATCTTCTTCAAAAGCTTTAATTAACTCTGTATTTGTCTTTTTAGATAATTCTAGTTTATTAAATTCATCTTTTGCTTGAGAAAATTCGGTTTTGAATTTTTCATAATCTAAAATTAACCTATCATATTCTTCTTTGAGTTTATTTAATTTTGTTTTATTTTTTTCCAAAGTATAATTTAAACTTGAAGTCTTTTCAGAAAGTTCTTTTTTATTTATTTCGTCTTCACTTATTTTAATTTCATAATCTTTGAACTTTGTTTCTCTATCAGATATTTCTTTTTCAATCCTAGATATATCTTTAGTAATGCTATTTATTTTTTGCTTATTAATTTGCAATGCAGTATATGTATTATTATAAGCTTTTTCTACTGAATCTAATTCTTGCTTATCATCTTTTAAACGTGCATCTAAAATTTCTATTTCATTGTAAATAGAAGTAGATTTTGTTTTAGCTTTTTCTAGTTCTTTTTTATTGAAATTATATTCTTTTTCTTCTTTAGATATATCTTCCTTTAATTCTTTCAAGCTATCGGATATTTCTGAAGATTTAATTTTATAATAAGTTAGCTCAGCTATAAGTAGTTCTTCTTTTAATTGTAATGCTTTTTCAGCTTTTTCAGCTTCTTTTTTTAAGTAAAGTCTATTTCTCTCTACTTCTCCCATAATGTCATCAATACGATTTAGGTTATTAATGGTGTTATCCAGTTTCTTTATTGATTCATCTCTTTTATATTTATACTTAGAAACACCTGCAGCTTCATCTAATAAAGCTCTTCTATCTTCTGATTT
>CAYSPO010000007.1:0-33410 GCA_964432945.1 uncultured Peptoniphilaceae bacterium | reverse complement strand
TATACTTAGAAACACCTGCAGCTTCATCTAATAAAGCTCTTCTATCTTCTGATTTTGCGGATAGAATTTCGTCAATTCGACCTTGGCTAATAATTGAGTAGCCTTCTTTGCCTAAACCTGTGTCCATAAATAATTCCCTTATGTCTTTTAGCCTTACATTAGAATTATTTATAGTGTACTTTGATTCTCCGCTTCTATATGTAGTTCTAGCTACTTCAACTTCAGAATAATCAATCGGAAGAGTTTTATCTCTGTTATCGAACTTTATACTAACTTTACAGTAGTTCATAGCATTCAAATTAGAGGATCCTGCAAACACAACATCCTCCATTTTATTTCCTCTTAAATTTTTGGCACTTTGTTCTCCCAGTACCCATCTAATTGCATCAGATATATTTGATTTACCACAGCCGTTAGGTCCTACTATAACAGAAAACTGTTCGTCAAATTTTATAATTGTTTTTCGAGCAAATGATTTAAATCCATGTAATTCAATACTTTTAAGTCTCATAAAATTCACCAATATAATTTTTACAAAAATCTTTTAAACTTAACTTACTTATAAATTTATCAGACTTCATAATAACTGATTTTTCTTTTGTATCAGATTTGTATATAGAAGAGTTAATTCCAAGTTCTTTTAAACCTTTGCGGTTAGAAGATTTATACCCAGAAATATAATCTACTTCTTTTTTATTTACATAAAAATCGATTAATTCACTATGATTAGATAGTTCTTTCTTTATCATATCCATATATAGCCTGCTATATATAATTTGTTTTGTAGCTGGATGAAAGGGACCGATTACATCTTTTTCGGTATCTTTTCCATTACTATATAGCCCCAACCTAATTATATCAATTTCATTTGCTTCAAATACACTTACTATTTTATATAAATGGTTAAGCATAGTATCAACGGTCATAGGAATATATTTACCTTCTGTATACAAATGATATAATTCTGTTTTTGGCAGTATCATAGTTGGATATATACGAACAAAATCTGGGCTAAGTTTTGCAATTTCAAATGCTGTAAATATATCATCATCTAAAGAAGATCCATATAAACCAGTCATCATTTGAAGTCCAAGACTAAACCCAGATAATCGAATTAAATTGGCAGACTCTATTATTTTATCTCTAGTCGTGCCTCTTTTGTTTTTTACTAAAACTTCATCTACCATAGATTGCACACCTAATTCTATTGTTTCAACATTGTAATCCTTTAAAAAAGATAATATTTCTTCGTTGATATAATCAGGTCTTGTAGATATTCTTATTGAATCTATTTGTTCGTTTTTTATAAAAGTTCTAACTTCCTCAAGATAATAAGACATTAAGTCAAAACCTATTCCAGTAAA
This sequence comes from uncultured Peptoniphilaceae bacterium, assembly GCA_964432945.1. Lineage (GTDB taxonomy): Bacteria > Bacillota > Clostridia > Tissierellales > Peptoniphilaceae > CAYSPO01. Next base: position 32,046 of record CAYSPO010000007.1, on the reverse strand, counting down.
ACTCCCTCCATAAAAAGCAAGTTCTACTTTAGATTTATCCTCTATATACTCCATATATTCATTTATTTGTTTACTGATATTTATTTTTATTCCATCAGTACCAGTTATGTGTCTTTGATTACAAAATATACAATCATGACCACATCCTTGATGGGGAATAAAAATTGGAATAATATATTTTCTTTTACTCATTAATAATACTCATTTTTTCCAAAGCATCTTTAGCTGCCATATGTTCAGCTTCTTTTTTACTTTGGCCTTTTCCTTTTCCTAAAACTTTTGTGCCCATTACAACTTCAAAATAAAAAACTTTATTGTGATCTGGGCCTATGTCTTTTATAAGATGATACTTTATTCTCTCTCTAGATGTTTTTTGCACTTCTTCTTGAAGCATTGTCTTATAATCGATTACTTTATGATTTTTTATATACTCAACCACACGACCTTGAAATTTATTTGTTAATACTTTTTGTAAAGTTTCAAAGTTTGAGTCAAGGTAAAGAGAACCACAAAATGCTTCAAATGAATCAGCCATTAATGACTTTCTTTTTCTTCCCCCACTAAGTTCTTCGCCTTTTCCAAGAAGAATATAATTTGGTATATCCATAAATTCACTTGCCCATGCAAATGAGTCTTCACAAATTAGACTTGCTCTAATTCTTGTTAGATCACCTTCTGGTAAATCTTCATGTTCTCTAAATAGTATATCTGTGACTATTAAATTCACAACAGAGTCTCCTAAGAATTCAAGTCTTTCGTTATGCTTAGGTGAATCATTATGCTCATTGATATATGAACTATGGGTAAAGGCAATATCTAGCAACTCAATATTTTTATATTCATAAGCTATGGAAACTTCAAATTTTTTTAATTGACTAATTCTTTTAGTTTTCATTACACTAATTTTTCTATATAGGAAACTAAGTCGCCAACTGTTTCTAATGATTCTAAATCTTCATCCTCTATTTCGATATCAAATTCTTCTTCAATATCCATAATAAATTCTAGTAGAGATATAGAATCAACATTGAAATCTTTTTGAATATTCATATCTTTATTAATTTCATGAATATCAAACTCTTTTTGAATTAAATTATATAATTTTTCTTCAACCATTATTTACCTCCCATTAGATTTTTTATGTCACAAATAACATCTTGCTCAATAAATTTTTTCATTTGGATTAACCCAGCCTCTATCTGCTTTGCATTAGAAGAACCATGAGCCTTAAATACAGGTTTTTTAGAACCAAGTAATGGTGCAGCCCCTGTATTGTTTAAATCCAAGCTAGATAATTGCTTTTTAAGTGCAGGTTTAATTAAAAGCCCGCCAATCTTAGATCTCATATCAGACATTATAGCCTCGTTAAATAAATTTAACATTATTTTACTCGTACCTTCAACTGATTTTAGTGCAATATTACCAACAAAGCCATCTGTTACTATCACATCTACATTGTTGTTAAGTAAATTAAAAGGTTCCACATTGCCGACAAAATTAACATCACTATTATTTAATAGTTCATAAGCTTCTTTTACTTGTTTATTACCTTTTTCTTCTTCGGTACCGATATTTAATAAACCTACTTTAGGTATATCTATATTGAATAAAACTTTAGCATAAGATGATCCCATTTTTGCAAATTGAACCAAGAGCTCCGGATTAATGTCAAGATTTGCTCCCACATCAAGTATAACTGTATTAGACTCAATCCCTGGGAAAATCAAAGTAATAGCTGCTCTATCAACATTTTCTATTCTTCCTATAATAAGACTAGCGCCAGCTAATAAAGCACCTGTACTGCCAGTGGAGATCATTCCATCAGCCTTATTATCTTTTAGAGCATGAAAAGCCATAACCATAGAAGAATCTTTTTTTCTCCTTATGGCTGTGGTAGGCTTGTCGTTATTTGTAATTAAATCACTAGCATTAATTATTTCATATTTACCTGCTAGTGATTCAGGTAAGTACTTCTTTATCTCATCCTCAGGACCAACAAAGATAGGTGTATAGTTTATTTTACCAAGTGCTGATATAGCACCCTTAACTATCTCACCTACTCCTTTGTCTGCTCCTAATACATCAATCAATATTTTCATATAAAACCTCTATTAAATAAAAAAAAGATAGTGGTGTCCACTATCTACTATTCAACGTCTAGAACTTCTTTTCCATCGTAGTGGCCACATGAAGGACAAACTCTATGAGGTAGCTTTGGTTCATTACAGTTTGAACAAGTACTAATTGTTACTCTTGGTAATTTATAAGCTGAAGCTCTTCTTTTATTCTTTTTTGCTTTAGAAGTCCTACTTTTTGGTACTGCCATAAAAACACCTCCTACAATCAAAATTAAGTAGCTAACTAATTATATAATTAGCTACTTAATCTGTCAAATTTATTTACCAGCTAATTCTTTTGTATCTCTTGCAATCATTAATTCTTCGTCAGTTGGTATAACATATACTTTGATTTTAGAATCATCAGCAGAGATTAATGCTTCTTTGCCACGAACATTATTTCTCTCTTCATCAATTTTGATTCCAAGATGTTCTAAACCATGGCATATAGCAGATCTTGTAGATGCAGAGTTTTCTCCAAGACCAGCAGTGAAAGTAATTGCATCAACGCCGTCTAGTTCTGCTAAATAAGCACCAAGATATTTTTTAACTCTTACTACATACATATCTAAAGCAAGTTTTGCTCTTTCGTTACCAGCTTTAGCTGCTTCTTCTAAGTCTCTAAAATCTGAGCTAACTCCTGATACTCCAAGAACTCCTGATTTTTTATTATATACATCATTTACTTCTTCAGCTGATAATCCTTCTTCAGCCATTAAGAAATTTTGAACTGTTGGATCTATATCTCCACATCTAGTTCCCATTATAAGACCTTCAAGTGGTGTTAATCCCATAGTAGTGTCATATGACTCGCCTTTTTTAATAGCACATAACGATGCACCATTTCCAAGGTGGCAGTTAATGAAATTAATTTCATCTTTTGATTTACCCATTATTTCAGGTAATCTTTCTGCTATAAACCTATGGCTTGTACCATGAGCTCCATACTTTCTGATTGCGTGTTTTTCATATAATTCATAAGGAATTGCATACATGTAAGCTTCTCCAGGCATAGATTGGTGGAAAGCAGTGTCGAATACAGCTACATTAGGAACTCCAGGAAGTATTTGCTCACAAGCTTCAATACCTTGTAAATTTCCAGGATTGTGTAGAGGAGCGAATTTAACATATTCATTGATTACTTTTTTTACTTCATCTGTTACTACAACAGATTCAGCAATTTTTTCTCCACCATGAACGATTCTATGACCAATTCCAGTGATTTCTTCTAATGAATCAATTACTCCATGCTTTTTATCTACAATAACATCGAAAACATATTTTAAAGCATCTTTATGATCATTCATTTCAGCTTCTATAATATGGTTTTCTCTGCCTTTTACTTTATGTACAATACGAGAACCTTCTATTCCAATTCTTTCTACTAAACCTTTTCCGATTACAGATTCATCTGACATATCCATTAATTGATATTTTAATGATGAACTTCCACAGTTTATAACTAGTACTTTCAAATTATTCCTCCTAAAAAATTAATATGATTTTTCTTATTTATGATATACCATTAGCTTAATTATTGCAATTGATAGAATAAAAAACTATTTACATTATTTATGTTATTATTATTTTAGGTGATTTTATGTTAAAGATAGAAAATATTACTTACAATGACAGTAAATCTCTTTTCGAAATAATTATTGAAGATGAAAAAATTTTTATTAGTTATGAGGAGTTAGAGGATTATAAATTTAGTGTAGGTATGGATATAAGTTTTGATGTATATAAAGAACTGTCAGTTTTATCAAATAAAAACTTAGGATTTTGTCTAGCTTTGAAGTATACCTCTAGTAGACTTATTTCTAGTCATAAATTAAGAGATTATCTCAGAAGAAAAGATATAGATAATGATTCTATAAATATGATTATAGAGGAATTACAAGAAAATGGTATTATAAATGATGAATTATACTTAGAATACTATATAAGCGATAAAATGAATCTTAATTTATGGTCGAAAAAGCAAATATATTTTGAGCTTTTGAAAATAGGATTTAAAGGCGAGAAGATTGATTTGTTTTTAGAAGACTATACTAAAGATGATGAAGTAAAAGTAATAAAAAAAACTATTGATTCAAAAAAATTGCTTACTAGAAAAGGTAAGGATAAGACTATATCCTATCTAGCTAGAAAAGGATTTAATTTTGATTTAATAAATTCTGTATTATATGAATATGAACTGGAGTAGCTATGTATTATGTTTATATGCTTTTATGTGCAGATAAAACTCTATATACTGGTATAACTAATAACTTGGAGAATAGAATTAAAACACATAATAGTGGAAAAGGTGCTAAATATACAAGATGTAGACTACCAGTGGAATATGTCTACAAAGAATCTGCTGAAAATAAAAGTGAGGCATTAAAAAGAGAATATTCAATTAAACAGCTCAATAGAAAACAGAAATTATTATTAATTAATAGCCCTAGTAATTTACTAAAATAAAAACCCTTAAACAATTAAATTATGTTTAAGGGTTTATTTATTATTCTATTGTATGAATAGGAACTCTTTGTTGCTTTAAGAAAACATTTGACCAATCTTCAACTAAACTTCCAGTTAACCATTCTGTCATAACTATTTTTTCGTACTCTCCTACATTAATAGATAATTCAGGCTCATTACTTATTATGCCGTTGTTAATATTATAGGCCATAATTTCTTGAGGCTTATGAACAATTAACAAGTCTCCATTAGGAGAAGTATATGCATCTATCATATTAGGGATTTTAGTTTTAATATCTTCATACGACAAGCTTAAATTATCATTAGTGATTTGAATAGTAGGCACTATATTTAAGAAGTAATCTATTACAAGTAATCTGTCTTCTTCATCTATTATTAAATTACTTTTGTACTCCCAGCTGCCTTTATTTCTAACCATACCTATACAATAAGTATCTGTTAGTTCTATAGCTTTAGCACCAATATTATTTTTATTAATAGTTTTTGCAGTATCTTCTATAAAACTCTTAAGACCATCTTCCCCTGCTATATCCTTTACATTCAAGGCATCTTGACTATCTAATTTTTGCAAATCATAAAGTCTATATTTTCTATAAGCAGAATCATAGTCCTTTGTTTCAATAGATAAATACCCATTACCTATATATAGGATTGAGTTTGATGAACCCTCCCCTATTTGTATTTTTTGATTTTCTTTTTTATCTTTATTATTTATAGGATTATAAAAGAAAACATCTCTAGCTTTTTGTCCTTCAACTATATGATCTACACCAGATATATTTATTCCGTTTTTTCCCGGTACAAATAGGTCTTTTATACCATAGACAAGTAAGTTCATATTTTCGTCTCTTTGAACCATAATTGTTTTATATTCATAGTAGGTGTTATCTAAACTGTCTTTTTTAGGAGTCTTTAGGCCTATAAATACAGCTGACTCTCCAGCATATTGCAATTCATCAGCATTAGTTTCGTCTTCTTTCATATCTTTTTCGAAAGCTTTTTCTACTATTTCATTATCAATAGTATCGGAATATTTTTCCATTATAAATAAAATTCCATCATTTATAACAGCAACTTTATTGTCATCTAAAACTAAAATATTTTGATAATAAAATTGTCCATCACTAACAGTCAAAACAGGTCCTTCTTCGGCATCTATTTTATCTGACATAAGTAAGCCAGACATACTTATAAGATTTTTGTAATTTAAAAATCTACTTTTGAAATTAGGATTAAAGGAATACATATCCCCAAACTTAATAAAATCTTTTGATACATATAGTTCAGGTTTACTCTCATATTTTTTCAATATATCGTCACTTACTTCTGTTAAAGCTATCATTTCTTTTGTACTAAAGCTACCTTCAATAAGTAACTGATTATTATTAGGTTTTTTTACATTTTCAATAACATCATTATAGGCAAAATCATTACGATTAATACTGCATGCAGTAAGGAGTAAGAGGACGAATAATAGTAAAATAATTTTAATATTCTTCATCATAATCACCTTTAGGCATCTCTATTGTTATTGTAGTTCCTTCGTTAAGAACACTTTCAATTATCATATTACCACCATGAAGTCCTACAATTTCTTCAGTTATTGATAAACCTAGTCCCATATGTGAGCGGCTATGTTTACCTTTATAGAATTTGTCTGTTATATGATTAATTTCATCTGGTGAAATACCAATACCAGTATCTATAACTTGTATTTTATAGAACTTATCTTCATCAATTATATTTATCATTATTAGACCATCAGCTTCTGTAAATTTAATTGAATTATCTATTATATTTAATAGAACTTGCTTTATTCTGTTCCTATCAATAAGAGCAAGAAGTACATCATTTTCATAATTTAATACAAGGTCAATATCATTATTTTTAGCCCTAGGATTTACTTGTTTTGTAATATTCTTTACTAAATCAATAATATTAACAGTCTCAAAAGAAAGCTTTACCTTTCCAGTCGTATAACTTGAAAAATCTAGTAATTCTTCTACCATACCTTGAAGCCTATCAGTTTCACTTTCAATAATACTTAAGCCGTCTCTAGTTAATTCATCTTCTTGACCATCTTGAAGAGTTACTGCCCATCCTTTGATAGAAGTTAGAGGCGTTCTTAATTCATGGGAAGTTGAAGAAATGAATTCATTCTTAAGTTGTTCTTTTTCATTTACATTGTCTATCATAAAGTTAATAGCTTGAGCTAATTTTCCTATTTCATCATCACTCCGCACTTCAGCTTTATGGTTAAATTTACCTTCTGCTAAATCTCCTGCTAAGTCAGTTAATTCATTAATAGGTTTAACTATTGAAACAGCTACCCTATTACTTGCAACATACATTATGATTATCAATATAAAGCCTATTAAAGCCGCAAACAAAGCATTTTTCATCAAAATGATATCTATGTCCTCTAAAGATGCAATAAGCCTTATAATGCCAACCTGTTCAGTTCTATTGTATAAAGGTGCTGAGTATGCGATTACTTGATAATCATCATAAGAAGGGCTATAAATGCTGCTATCCATTTTGCCATTTTTAGCCATTTCTACATCTTCTGTTTCAATGGATTGCCCGATAAGATTTGTTCCTAAATCGTCTAGGAGTATTTTTCCACTGTTATCTAAAATTTGAACCTGTAAAAAGTTCGTCCTATAAAACTGGTCTCTATCTTCTAAAATTGCATCTTCTAATCTATAATCAGATAAATAGGATAAATAGATATCTTGACTATATTTAATTTGACTACGCATATAAAATTCAACGGTAGAATAGTAGTTATATTTAAGTAGTATTGCAATTATTATTTCTACGATAATAGTAGTTATAACAAAAATTGTAATATATGCTCCTACAATTTTATGTTTAATACTATTATTCATTATCTTTCTGTCCACCTATAACCAATCCCCCAAACAGTTTCTAGATACTCAGGATTGCTTGGTTCGTTCTCAATCTTTGATCTAATTCTTCTTATGTTTACATCAACAATTTTTGTATCACCTATATAATCTTCTCCCCAAGTCTTATTTAAAAGCTCATCTCTAGAAAAAGCTTTTCCTGGATTTGAGATAAATAAATTAACTAAGCTTAGCTCAGTTGGCGTTAATTCTACCACTTCGTCATTTTTAGTAAAAGTTCTAGAATAGCGATCGAACTTAAATGGACCAAAATTAATAACATCATCTTTTGTATCTGTCATATCCATTCTTCTAACTAAAGATTGAATTCTTAAAACTAACTCTTTTGGATTAAAAGGTTTAATCATATAGTCATCAGTACCTGATTCTAACCCAATAATTTTGTCTACATCTTGAGTTTTTGCTGTAAGCATAATTATACCTACTTTTTTATCATCTTCTCTAATTCTTTTACAAACTTCATAACCATCAATGCCAGGAAGCATAATATCTAATATAATTACGCTAGGAGAATGTTCTTTGAATTTCTCAATACCAATCTCACCGGTTTCAGCTTCTATTACTTCAAAACCGTCTCTTTCAAGATTAATTCTAGTAAATTTTCTTATACTTTCTTCATCTTCAACTAAAAGTATTTTGCTCATGATTTTCCTCCCTTTAACCTATATAATATTCCTCTAATTTTTTATTATAAAATTCCTTTGTTAAGGAAAACTCTTTGTTACTTAAATAACTTAGTAAACCATCAATTTTACCAAACTGCAATTTATCAGCAATAAGGTATTGTCCAAAATGCCCAAAAGATGTTAAATTTTCTCCTTTGCCATACTTAACATCTCCTATGATAGGATATCCTAGATAGGACAAGTGTACCCTTAATTGATGTTTTCTTCCAGTTATTAAGTTAGCTTCTATAAGAGAATACTTTTTTGTTGACTTTAGGGGAGTAAAAATCGAATGGGCTTCCATTCCGTTGTCATCTATTCCCATTATTTCATCATTTATTTTGATGATATTTTTTTCTAAGTCAATTTCTCTATTCAAATCACCATTTACGATAGCTCTATATTTTTTATCTATTTTTCTTTTACGGAAAAGTTTATTTATATTTCTCAAACTTTCTGCATTTTTACAGCCCACTACAATTCCAGCAGTATTTCTATCAAGCCTATTAGCAAAGCTAGGTGTAAATGTAATTTCATTTGCTGAATCAAATTGCTTCGATTTAATTAAATCTGAAATAAATAAATTAATAAGTGTTTCTTTTTCGTCGCCGTGCATCAATACACCAGATTCTTTATAAATCAAGGCAATATTTTCATCAGAATAAATATACTTAAGTCCTTTATCTAAAACATAGTATTCTTTTTTACTTATATATCCATCTAATACTTCATCATAAACATATATATTTAATATATCACCTTTATTAAGAATTGTATCAGGTTGAACTCTTTTTTTATTAACTTTTATTTTCTTAGTTCTAATATATTTTTGAATAAGAGACTTAGGCGCAAGATCTAAATATTTTCCTAAAAACCTATCTATTCTCTGGCCTGATTCATTATCTCCTATGATGATTTCCTTCACTCAATCAACTCCATCAGTTTTATTTTGTGTTATAATATCTATTATATCAATTAGGAACGAGGGGGTAAAATGAAGATTGTAAATAGAATTGTTGATACATTATACAGCATTTTTGAATATATAGTCCTACTTATACTTATAGTATCGGCTATTGTAGTAATCGGCTGGAGATTTAACATAATGTATGAACAGAGTCTTGTTAAGGTTGATAATAATGAAGTTACACAAACTTCCCAATCTACAGAAAATAAATCGAAAAATGATACAATAGTTAAAATTGTAATTCCTAAGGGAACTAAAGCTAATAATATAGTAAATCTATTAAAAGAATATAACTTGGATTTTGACTCAGACCAACTTTTAAAGAAACTCGAAGCTATTAAAGAAGAAGAGCTACCAAGCGGAGAATTTGAATTATCCTTAGGTAGCTCTACTACAGAAATAGAAAAGGTCTTAGGGTTAAACTAATATGAATTATTTACGTAACTATTAATTACCGATAGTCTTGGTTTATTTTCATAGGAATTATTGTCAATTAGCATTTTTTTTATTTCTTCACTTTTAGAATGAAGAATTAATTTCTCATGATCAAGTAAAATAATTTCTATGAGACGATTATTCAAACTTAATGAATTTAGTTTAATTGGATAAGCTAATACCCTTCCTACATTTTTATTTTGAAGTAGGGAGAGTATTGTCTTATCCTTTTCGTTATAATAATGGTTTACTTCGTTAAATGAGCCCTTTTGAGATTTCTTCATAGGGAATGCTTTGGCGTACTTAGCAAGAATATTATAATACTGATAGTTATAGACACATTTTTCTATTGTATTTGCTTGAGTAAATGGTTTAATATTAAGCCTTGTAACTAGCATATAGTTTTCAAATAAAAACTTTTTTTTATCAATTTTTCCACAATCTAACTCATCAATAAGTTTATTCCTCATATCAATAAACTTATTGAGTAATTTCATCTCATAGGTACTCATAAATTCTCCATTAATTTTATACTTCTAATTCAACTGCTGATTCTCTGCAATCAGCAGGTAAATCTTCGATTTTATTATCTAATCCAATAATTATTTCTGGTTTATTATTTTCTTTTAAGCTTTCAATAAACTCAACAAAGTCTTTAATATCTTCTTCATTTAATTTTGAAATTTTATAAATTCCATCAAAATAAATTTTATTAATATCATAGTTCATTGAGAATATTCCTGCTATAAAACCTTTTAATTGTTCTATATTTTCTATTTGGTATTCAGAGACATTAATAAATCTAATTTTAAAATCAAGAGTATTGGTTGCAAAATCTTCAGTAGCGATAAATACTATTTCGCTAATATCATTTTTTATATCTTCGTCAACCATATCAACCATATGCTTGCTTTTACCACTTCCGCTTGGTCCTAAAATAAATTTAATCATTATTATTCTCCTTTTCTTATAGGTTCTAAATAATCATATAGATCTCCTTGAACAAATCCTTCCTTTTCCATAGTTTCTATTATATCATCATGAATCTTCCACCAACTAGTTCCCCAGTTAGAAAAAAGGCTATCTTCTTTGTCGCTTCTACCTATAATCCTTTGAACAATAATATCGGGTGATAAGTATCTTAAAAACAAGATAACCCTTTCTTTATATTCTTCCAATGATATTAAATCAAACTCATTGTTTATATACATATTACCATATTTTGTATCTTTTAATAAATATAATGCATGTAATTTAATTTGCTTAATATTTAAACTTGAAATAATTTTAGCTCCCTCTATTACATCTATCCTATCATCTAAAGGAAGTCCTATGATCATATGAGTACAAATTTCAAAGTTATATGAATGAATTCTTAGAACACTATCAATAAACTCCGCTAAACTATGTCCTCTATTCATATGAATTAAAGATTTATAGTTTACTGTTTGCAGACCTAACTCAAAAACTATATCAATATTATATTTCTCGTTGATTTCTTTTAGAAAATCTAATTGAATGTTACTTACACAATCTGGCCTGGTAGAAATATAAATAGCAACTATATCTTTTTCAATTACATCATATATAGCATTTTTAAATAATTCTAATTCCATATATGTGTTGGTGTAGTTCTGAAAATAGGCTATAAATTTTTTAGCACCATATCTTTTAGAAATATAATCCTTATTAATTTTAAGTTGTTCTTTTACTGGAATTCTAAAGTCCAAATTTTCAAAAGATCCACCTTTTTCGTTACAAAAAGCACAACCACCATAGCCAACTTTTCCATCTCTATTTGGGCAAGTTCCGGGTAATTTTATTGGAAGTTTGTAAACTTTTTCTCCGTATTTTTCTTTCATATAATCTGAAAACCTATTATAAACCATATTTTACCACTCAATCATTTCCATAAGTTCATGATAAATACCAGCTTTATTGTTATCTTTTTTACTGATTTTATCTGCATATAATTTAACAGCATCTATTGAGTTTTTCATTGCAATTCCAATACCAGCATGTCTAATCATTTCAATATCATTAATTTCATCGCCAAATGCTATAATTTCTTTAGAATTGATTTTCTTTTTATTAGCATAAAATTGACAAGCATCCCATTTATTTGCGAGTTTGTCCATTACTTCTAAAAGACCAAATTTCTCATATGAAGAATTTATAATATGTGTATTTACTTCTTCAGCATAGTTTTGATCTATGTGTAGCTTCAATTTTTCTAAATCTTTATTTCTACCAGTTATAACTAATGATAAAACTTCATCTATGTTATTTAAGTTTAGCTTTCTCATTCTATCTTTTCCAGTTACAATACTACCAATATAGGAATCATCGATATGATTTGTATATAAATCACATAAATTAGTCAATGGATTAACATAAATAAATAGCTCAAATTCCCAATCTAAAGATAATCTAGTTAAAGTTTCAACTATAGAGCTATCTAAGTAATGTAATCTTATTGCCTTATTATCTTTTGGTCTAAATATGCCTGCTCCATTATTAGCAATAATAATTCTATTTTCAGTTAAGTCTCGTGTTAGGAATGAAGCGAAGTCATAGTGGCGTCCAGTTGCAATAACAATTTCTACGCCATTAGAAGAAAGTTTATTTAATAATCTAGAAGTTTGTGAATCTATTTGTTTTTCATAATTTAATAGAGTTCCATCTAAATCTAAGCAAATCATTTTAAGCATAAAAAACTCCAATTAACATTTACTTATTGAATTGTTCTGTATTTTAATTAATTTTTCTTTATAAAGTCTACCAATGGCCTTCTTAAATGCAGATTTTGAAATTAAAAATTCTTTTCTAATTGCTTCAGAATCTGATTTATCCCCGAAAGGTAGATATCCATCATTTTCTAATAATTTATCGTAAATTAACTTAGCATCTCCATCAATATTTGTATAAGCCATATCTCTTAAACTTAAATTCAGCTTACCATCCTTATTCTTTGAGATAACTCTAGCTTTAATTTCATCACCTATATTTAATTTTTCACTTAAATCTTCAAGATTTATTAAAGCATCATATTTAGAATCTACTGCTACGAAAGCTCCATAAGAAGGATTTATGTTATAAACTATTCCTTCTACCCAATCATTAGTTTCGTAAGTAGATTCATCACTAAGTAAGTTTTTAACATTTGTTGTAGCACATAACTTTCGGTTTTTATCTATTATTAATCCAACTAGATAAAAGTTTCCTTCTTCTAAATCAAAGTTTGTATTAGGATAAGGTAAAAATAAATCTTTATCTAGTCCCCAATCCAAGAAAATACCAGGCTTGGAAACTGAAACTACTTCTAATAGCTTTAGTTCACCTAGAAGTATTTTTGGTACTTTTGTGGTTGCATAATATTTCGAATTATTATATTCATGCATAAATACACTTATATCGTCGTCAATTTCAAAATCTCCTTCTGAAATTGGAAGAATTACATCATATTTTTCTTCTAAAACCTCACATACATATTCATTATGATTTTTTGATACTACTTTTACCTCTATAATTTCACCTAACATTTATCCTCCTAATTAAAGTAACTTTTCATAAGTAAAGCCTTCGCCTACTACCTCATTAACTGAGCCTATAATTACAAAAGCTGTTGGATCAATTTCACTTATGTATTCTTTTGCTCTAATGTAATCTTTTCTTTCAACAACTGTATAAATCATCTTTCTTTCTTCTTGAGAGAAACCTCCTGAAACATGAAATATTGTTGTACCTCGACCTATTTCTTTATTTAAAAATATATTAATTTCTTCAAATTTACTTGAAATGATTTTCATTTCGATTCTTCTATTCACACCTTCTGTTACTAGGTTGACCATATAGGTCGAAACTGCTATACCTATTAGTGAATACATACCTTTTTCAAGACCTATCTGAGAAATTGCAACAAGTGTAATAACAGCATCTGCTATAAAAATACCTTGCGAAATAGAAGTATTCCATATAATACTTATTATCTTAGCAATTATATCTGAACCACCTGTAGATGCCCCTTGATTAAAAACAATCCCTACACCTGATCCTACAATAACAGAACCAAACACTAAATTTAAGAATACTGAGTTTACCACTGGTTCTTTGATAGGAAAATATTTTTCTAATATCAAAGTAAACAACGATAAAAGGATGCTAGTATAAATGGTATAACCAGCAAAATCTCTACCTATAAATATCGCTCCAAGTATTAATAATATTATATTTATAATAGTTATAGAGTGAGATACAGATAAACCGGGAATAAAACTCTTTAAAATAATTGACATACCGGCTAAACCGCCTGGAGCAAGATCATATGGACTCCATAAATAATATATTCCTAAAGATACAGCAAAAATACCTATTGTGATTATCACTAATCGTCTTATTTTATTTTCCATTTACTCTCCTATCTTTTGCTTTAATTAAGATACCTATACCACCTAATAGCTCAATTTTAGCTTTTTTATTTTTTATTTGATTACTAATACCGATAGAAGAACCCATTTCTATTAAAAGTTCTTTTGAATCATAATAAAATCCACTTAAATTTACCTTTATTCCTTCACTAGTTAAAGGAATAATAGAATAGAAAAAGTCATCTTTATCTAACTCTAGGTTTGTATTTATCAATATGATTTCATTATTGGTATTAACTAATTTAATGTTATAGTTTCTATACTTAAATAAGTTGAAAATATTACTTAAGCTGTGGTCAAATCTACTACCTAAAGCCCCTATTATGGTTATTTCATTAAAACCCAGATCTATTGCATAGTTTATTGCTAATTCAGTATCAGTCATATCTTTTTCGGAAGGAAATTTAATTTTTTTTATTTCCATATTATTGACTTGAAAAATACCTTCATCAGAAATTGAGTCAAAGTCTCCCAGAACTACATCTGGATTAAGGCCAAGTTTTATTGCATTATCAAAGCCACTATCAGCACAAATTGTGTATCGGTCATGTAAGTTTTTACAAAAACCTGATTTATCAATTTCTCCGCCAGCAATTATATAACATGCCTTAGTATTATGTTTATTCATAGGATTGTAAAATAGTTTTATATTCCTTTATCCTGTCTTCAATGGAAGGTGCTTTAAAAACATCTGATCCTGAAACTATTAATTCTGCACCAAGTTTTGCAATTTCCTCTACGTTTGTTGTTTTTACACCGCCATCAATAGCGATAATAAAATCAAGGTTTTTTTCTTTTTTTATTTTTGCTAGCTCTTTCAATTTATCTTTCATAGCTTCGATAAAAGATTGACCTCCGAAGCCTGGATTTACAGACATAATTAGAACTAAATCAATATCATCTAGTATATAGTCTAAAGTACTTAAGCTAGTAGAAGGATTTAAAGCAACGCCAGCTTTTACTCCATAAGATTTAATATTTTGTATGCTTCTATGAAGGTGTTTTGTCGCTTCAGAATGAACGGTTATTATATCTGCTCCAGCATCTACAAAGTCTTCAATAAACATATCACAGTTTTCAATCATTAAATGAACATCGAATTTTAATTTGCTAATTTTTCTAATGGACTTAATTATTCCAGGTCCAAAACTAATATTAGGAACAAAATTTCCATCCATAACATCTAAATGCAAATAATTAATCCCATTTTCTTCTAATAATTTTATATCATTCTCTAAGTTTGCAAAATTAGCTGACAAAAGAGATGGTGCTAACTCTTTCATTAATACCTCCTAAATTTTTTTATTTCTTCAAAAAATAATAAATAGTTATTATATCTACTTTCACTTATAGCTGATCCTAGTTCATTTTTAATGTTACATTTAGGTTCATTTATATGCATACAATTATTATATTTACAATTTCCTTTTAGTTCTCTAAATTCCGGAAAATATTTATCTAAATCTCCTTCATCTTCTATAAAATCTAGATTAATTGTACTAAATCCAGGTGTATCGAGTATAAAAGTATTATTAGCTATAGGCATTATTTCTATATGCCTAGTGGTATGCTTACCTCTTTTGGATTTATGACTAATGGCTGAGGTTTCTATATTCAAATCATTATTTAATCTATTCAAAAATGTACTCTTTCCACTGCCAGAAGGTCCAGAAACAGCAGAGGTTTTATTTAAAATTATATTTTCAATTTCTTTTAAATCATCATCTCCATTTATAGATGTTTTATATACAGGATATCCTGCTTTATTATATATATCTCTGTAATGATTAAATTCATGGTCATCAATTAAATCATTTTTAGAAAAGATAATAATACTTTCTATATTATAAAACTCTGCCATAACTAAAGCCTTATCGAGCATATATGTATTAATATTTGGCTCTTTGATACTATGGATATTTAAAAGTAAATCGATGTTTGCAACTTCAGGACGAATTAAGCTATTTGTCCTATCGAATACGTTTTCAATATATCCACTGCCATCTTCATTAATTCTTACTTCTACTCGATCACCTACTATTGGATTTATCTTTCGCTCACGGAAAACACCTCTGGCCTTGCAAGTTATAAGACCAGAGTTAGTATAAACAAAAAATAAATCTTTAAGCATTTTAACTATTATGCCTCTCAAGTGTCCTCCTAATTAGTTGATGCTACTTTTACATCATCATAGTATATACTGAAATTAGAGTTTGCGTAATCTTTGAAATTTAAATCAAATTTACTTTCAGTATTATGGTTTGAATCATATACTAAATTTTCTACTCCATCATTTAATCTATAAACTTTCAAATTAAATTCACTTTTACCTGTTGGTGGTTCGATTGTGAAAGTAAATAATTTCATATCTCCTTCTTGTGCACCATCAGTTAAATCAATTGTTCCTTCAGGCAATTCAAAATCTGAATTGTTATTAGGTCCCTTGCTAATTATTAAATCAACAGTTGTTTCTGGATTAAGCTTTTCCCCTTCATCATAAGATTGCCACATTACTGTTCCTGAAGGATAGTCATCAGAAAACATCCTATCAATTTTACCTACAACAAGGCCACTATCAACTAAAGCTGAAACAGCAGCACTTTGACTAGAGCCCAATAAAGAAGGCATTATAACTTCTTTTGTTTGTTCTCCCAGACTTATAGTTAAGCTTATCGGAGTCTGTGCACTAATATTAGCTCCACTAGCAGGCTCTTGTTCTATAACAGTACCTTCAGCTTCAGAAGATTCAGCATGCTTTTCTGAGGCAATAGAGAAGCCTTCTGCTCTTAATATATTTCTTGCCTCTTCTATATCTAAGTTGACTAGATTAGGCATAGTTTTTTCTTTTACTCCCTCACTAACTACTATATCTACATAGGTATTAGGAGAAACTTCTTCATTTTTAACTGGTTTTTGATCAAACACAAAACCTTCATGGATATTTTCATTAACTTTTCTAATAACATTGTAGTTTAAGTTAGCGTTAGTTAAGGTAGAAATAGCTTCTTCTTCAGATTTATTAATAACATCAGGTACAGTTATTTTATCTCCACCCATATTTTCTTTCACATTTGTAAAAACAAAGAATCCAATAGTTACAAAGAAAATTGCAAGAAGTATAGTAATGAAAATATTTCTAAGAGTATTTTTCTTTGGTTCTTCATAATTATCATACTCATTATGAGTTTCATATTTAGAAATATTATCCTCTTTTATTATTGGCCTTTCTATTAACTCAGTTTGTGAATTATCTGATACCAACAAAATATTCTTACTTTTCAATGCTTTTATTAAAGCATCAGCATTTGCAAACCTATCATCTGGATTTTTTTCTAGACACTTAAGAATTATTTCATTTAATTTATCACTAACATTTGGATTAATAGCTTTTGGTTCAATAACATCGTCTTGTATATGTTTTAGAGCAATTCCTACTGAATTCTCAGCGTCAAATGGAACTTTACCAGTTACCATCTCGTACATAACAATTCCTAAAGAATAAATATCAGACTTATAGTTAATAAATTTACCTTTTGCTTGTTCAGGAGAAATATAATGTACAGTTCCAAGTATTGAAGAAGTATAAGTTATTGTGGCAGCTGTTGATATTCTTGCAATACCAAAATCTGTTACTTTAGCCATTCCTTCATCTGTTATCATAATGTTTTGAGGTTTGATGTCTCTATGAATGATATTATTTTTATGGGCAGCTCTTAATGCTTCAGCAATTTGTATAGAGTAATCCACAGTATCTTCATTTGAAATAGTTCCTCTTTCCACGATAATCTGTTTAAGAGTCTTACCTTTTATCAATTCCATTACAATATATTGTACATGGTTATCATTTATATATTCTGAACCAACATCATAGATACTCACAATATTTGGGTGAGATAAACTTGCAGCTGATTGAGCTTCAATTTCAAATTTATCAGAAAATTCAGAGTCCTCAGAAAAATGATCTTTTAAAATTTTTACGGCGACTTCTCTGCGTAAAAGCTGGTCTTCGGCTTTATATACTACTGCCATACCACCTAAGCCAACTTTTTCTATGAGCTTATATCTTTCGCCTAGAATAGTCCCAATCATTAACATCACCTCATTTCAGCTAAAATAACTGTGGAGTTATCAAACCCGCCAGCATCATTACTTAATTGTATTATTTCGTCTGCTTTTTTATCTAGAGACTTGTCAGTAGATAAAGTTTTTCTTAATATTTCGTCGCTTAAGCCTCCAGTAACTCCATCAGTGCAAATTAATATAATATCGCCTTTTGATAAATCAAATTCTAGTATATCAACGCTGATTTCTTCTTCGCTTCCTAAGGCTCTAGTTATTATATTCTTTTGAGGCAAACTTTTTGCTTCATCTTTAGATATTGAACCTGAGTCTACTAAATCATTAATTAAAGAATGGTCTCTTGTAATTTGAGTTAGTTCTCCCTTGCTTAGCTTGTAAACCCTGCTATCTCCTACATGTCCTACATATGCTTTATTATCATATACTAATACAAGTTCGCAGGTAGTTCCCATATTTTTGTATTCTGGATTCTGGGATTTTTCAAATATCTGGTCATTAGCATATATAACAGCGTCATTAATCATTCTCACGCATTTATTTGACTTATCAGAATTATCTTCTAAATATTGTACTATTTTTTCAATTGCCATTTTAGAAGCCACTTCACCTGCTAGATGACCTCCCATACCATCAGCTACTATATAAACAAAGGTATCATTAATTTTAGTTATAAGACCGTAATCTTCGTTAATGTCCCTATGCTTACCAATATCTGATCTAATTACTGATTTCATAAAATCACCCCAGAAATTTATTTCTTAGTTGACCACATGCTGCATTGATGTCGGCTCCTTGCTTACGTCTAATTGTAGCATTGATATTAAGATTTTCTAATTTTTCAAGAAATACTTTAGCTTCCCTTTGATCTAATCCTTTACCTTCAAATTCTTTAACATTATTCAATGGGATTAAGTTTACATGAACATCTAGACCTGAACATAAATTTTTCAATTCTCTTGCATGTTCAAAACTATCATTTTCATCTTTTATCAAAATATATTCATAGCTTATTCTTCTATTTAATTTTTCTTGATAATAAACTAAAGCTTCTTTTAATTGATTTAAATTATAAGCCTTTGCAATTGGCATAATTTTTTCTCTTTCTTCTTGGAAAGGGTTATGAATCGATATAGCTAAATTAACCTGCATACCACTATCAGCTATTTTTCTTATACCATCAGGTATACCACAAGTTGAAAGTGTTATATTTCTAATACCAATATTGTGACCTTGTTCATCATTTATAATTGATAGAAATTTCATGACATTGTTTAAATTATCTAAAGGTTCTCCCATTCCCATAAGAACAAAATTTTGGACTTTAAGGTCTAAGTCTTCCTCAATAGAATATATTTGGTCAAGAATTTCCCCAGTTGTAAGGTTTCTTTCTAAGCCATTTTTACTCGATGCACAAAAATTACATCCCATTTTGCAACCAATCTGTGTTGATATACAAATTGTATTGTTGACTTTTGAGCTTAAATATACAGACTCAACTATCTTACCATCGTGAGTCTCAAATATATATTTTTTTGTTTTATCTATTTTTGAACTATACTTTTGTAGTATAGTTAAGTTATTTATATACGTAAAATTGGAAAGTTTTTCTCTTAAATCTTTCGAGAAAACACTAATATCCTCTATATTACGTCCATTTTCTTGATGAATAAACTTAAAGAGTTGCTTCGCCCTATAACTTTTTTCACCTATAGAACTAAAAATATTCTCTAGTTCTTCCAAATTCATTGATTTTAAATCTAATTTATTCAAAAAATCACCTGCCTAATTATATCATATTTAATATGTTTACTGTTCTATTTTAGATAATGCTTAAAACATTTATAAGTTTTAAACTAACTTTTTGATGAGTTAGTTTAAGCAGATAAATTTATTTCAAAATTATATTACTAATTTCATTACCTTTTAAATAATCTGATACCAACATTTTTTTCTTGTTTGGGAATTGTATTTCTGTAAAAACTAAACATGAATCATCACAATTCACAAAAATACCTTCATTATTTGCTTTAATTACTTCTCCATTTTTATAGTTTTCTATTCTAGGTAAAAATTTCATCTCATGCACTTTTACATTGTCTTCACCATAAAGAAAATATAACTTAGGCCAAGCATAAAAAGCTCTAAATCTATTCATTATCTCTTGTCCAGTAAGATTAAAATCTATGTGTCCCATTTGTTTAGAAATAAATCCTGCATAAGAAGACTCTGAATTATTTTGTTTTTGTCGATTATTATAGTAATCATCAAAATTATCTAAAACATCAACCAAACATTTACCGCCTAAATCGCTCAGTTCTTCACTAAGTTTTATTGCTGTATGATCATCTCTAAGACTTAGCTTACAAATTTTTAATACATCTCCAGTATCCATACCTTCATCAATTAACATTATAGAAACTCCAGTTTCTTTTTCACCGTTTAATAATGCAGTTTGGATAGGAGATGCTCCCCTATATTTAGGAAGAATAGATGCATGGACATTTAGAATTCTGTTTTTATACTTATCCATGAGTTCTTTTCCTATAAATTGACCAAAAGATACTACTACGATGAAATCAGGATTTATTTTATCGATTTCTGATACTGAGATCTCATCATTAATATCATCTGTGGTAAAAACTTGTAAATCATTGTTTAATGAATATTCTTTTATTGGTGTAGGAGATGTTTTACCTCTGCTTCTTATCTTATCATTTTGGCTTATAACTAAAGATACTTCATGATGGGACTGATATAAATATTTTAATGGACCCACTGCAAATTGTGAATTACCTATATAAATAATTCTACTCATAAACTTCGTATTCCCCGTCTTCATTTAAAACATATTCATCAATATAAATATCGTTAAAGAGAACTCCATCTAAATGGTCTAACTCATGGCAAACAATTCTAGCATTATAGCCCTCTAAATCTAAACTTATTTCATCACCGTCTTCGTTTAAGTACTTAACGGAAATAGTTTCAGGGCGTTCTACAGATGCTCTAAAATTAGGAATAGATAAACATCCTTCTATATCTACACATGATCCCTCTTTCTCTACAATTACTGGATTTATCATTGCAAATTGTTCTTCATTTATATCAACTATGACAACTCTTCTTAGAGTACCAACTTGTGGAGCTGCTATTCCTATACCACCAGCATCATTCATAGTGTCTTTCATATCATTAATTAGTTCTAAAATTTTTGAGTCAATTTCTTTTATTTCTCTGGATTTTTTTCTTAATAAAGGATCTCCATCAGTCCTTATTTTTCTTAAAGCCATAAATTCTCCTTTCTATAAAGAATTTGGATTAATCATTATAAAATATCTATAACCACTTTCGTTATACTTACTATTCTTTATTACTTTTTTATCTATTACTTCTTTTATTGAATCTAATGAACTTTTACATTTAATTAATACATTAAACCTATATCTATTATTAATTCTTTCAATAACTGCAGGATTTGGACCAATAACCTCAAAGCTTATATTATTATTCTTATCCTTCCTGATTGTATCTCCAATTTGTATAGCACGTTTAATAGCTAAATTACGATTTTTATGAGAAACTCTAATTAAAATCAAATCATATAATGGAGGATACTTAAATAATTTTCTGTTTTCAATTTCGTAATTATAAAAACTTTCATAGTCGTGATTTTCACTAGAGGAAATAGCCTTGTTTTCAGGATTATAAGTTTGGATAAATACTTGTCCTTGATTATCCCCTCTACCTGCTCTGCCTGCAACTTGGGTTATTAATTGGAAAGTTTTTTCAGCAGACCTAAAGTCTGGCAAATTCAAAGAAATATCGGCAGACATTATACCTACTACATCCACATCTTTAAAATCAAAACCTTTAGAAAGCATTTGAGTTCCTATGAGGATATCAATTTCTTTGTTTTCCATCAATGAATATATCTTTTCATAGTTGCCTTTTTTAGACATTGTATCTGCATCCATTCTAGCAACTCTAGCATTTGGAAATTCAGATTTTGTAACTTCTTCCAGCTTTTGTGTTCCTGCACCAAATTCCTTAATCGCATTAGAGCCACACTCAGGGCAAATTAAAGGTTTACGTTCAGTTCTTCCGCACAAATGACAAATACAGATATTTTTATTTTTGTGGTAGGTTAAAGAAGCTTCACAAGCTTGGCACTTATGAACATATCCGCATTTTCTACAAAATATATAGGAAGTGTGTCCACGTTTATTTAAGAAAAGAATAGTCTGCTTTTTATTTTTTAAAGCTTTATTAATAGCTTCTGTTAAATCCTCAGAAAACATAGAAAAATTACCATTTTTTAATTCTTCCCTCATATCTATTTTATGGATTAAAGGAAGTGGTCTTTTTTCTAC
Organism: uncultured Peptoniphilaceae bacterium; assembly: GCA_964432945.1. Lineage (GTDB taxonomy): Bacteria > Bacillota > Clostridia > Tissierellales > Peptoniphilaceae > CAYSPO01. The sequence continues at coordinate 9,568 of CAYSPO010000007.1, read as the reverse complement.
ACGATTTTTAAGTTCAAGTAACTTATAATCTCCAATTAAGCTCTTATAATATGATTCAACTCTCGGAGTTGCACTACCTAAAATAAGATTTGCCTTATGGAATTTACATCTTTCAAGGGCAATATCTATTGCATCATATTTAGGGTTTTTTTCGTTTATATAAGTCAATTCATGTTCTTCATCAATAATTATAACACCTATGTTGTCTAAAGGTGCAAATATTGCAGAACGAGTTCCTACCACAATATCATAGAGTCCTTCTTTAATCATTCTCCATTGGTCAAATCTTTCACTTATAGAAAGTTTACTATGAAGAACTGCCACTCTATTACCAAACCTACCTGCAAATCTTTTAATGGTTTGGGGAGTTAAAGAAATTTCAGGAACAAGTATTATAGCTTGTTTATTCTCTTCTATCGCTCTATCTACAAGGTGTAAATAGACCTCAGTTTTACCACTCCCTGTAACTCCTTTTAGCAAATACGCATTATCAGGACCATGTATTATTTCATTGTAAATTTTTTTTTGATCTTGATTTAATTGGTGCTTTTCATAGTACTCTATATACTTAGGTAAAACTTCCCTATAAACTTTCTCATCATATATTTCAACTATATCTTTCTTCTCTAAAGATTTTAATGATGATAGGCTAGAATTCGTTTCCTTTAAAAGATCCTTTTGGATTATAGTTTTTCTTTTAGTTTTTTCGAGATACTCAACTATTTCTAATTGTTTTACAGCAGACTTACTAAGCAAGTTTTTATCAGGATTAACTAACTTAACCATTCTAATTACCTTAGGACTCACATCTTTACTCAAATTAATTTTATAATCTATAAGACCATTATCTATGCACTCATTTAGCTTCTTTCTTGTGATTTGAGGAAATTTATCTCTTATCTCAAGATAAGTTTTGCCTTCCCTTAAGAAGCTACATAAGTCTGTGTCATTTTTATCTGATTTGAATACTTCAGTTATATTAATAATATCACCTGGAGGTAGAACAGTTGATATAGAAGAAGAAAGATCAGATAGATATTTCTCAGACATAAAAAAAGCCAAGTCTATTAACTCTCTATTTAATAAGGGTGTAGACTCAATTTCCATATCTATTTCCTTATAGTTGATAGTTTCATTTACATCATCAGTAAAAGATACTATTATGCCGAGAACTTTATTATTACCTCTTCCAAAAGGAACCATAACTCTTTGACCAATATAATATTCTTTATCATCTGGTAATTTATAGGTGTAGAGTTGGTCAGTCATTCTTGATTTAGTTTTCAGAATAACTTTTACATATTTACTCATCTTTTAACACATCTAAAATAATATTAGCCATTTCAAATTTCGACATTAAAGAAATTTGTATTTCTTTTTCTTCAGAAACTATATATCCTTTATTATTGTCTACATTAAAACCTGAATCTTCCCCAGAAACATCATTTGCAACAATATAGTCTAAACCTTTATTACAAAGTTTAGTTTTTGCATTTTCTAGTAAATTTTGTGTTTCTGCAGCAAAACCTATCAATATTTGATTAGTTTTTTTTTCTGAAAAATAGGCTATGATATCATCATTATTTTCTATATCTAATGATTTTAACTTGTCTTTTTTTATTTTGTTCCTAGATTGATTTTTCACCTTAAAATCACATGGTGCTGCTGACATTATTAATGCATCTACATCGATGAAATACTTATCTATTTGATTTTTTAGTTCTGAATTGGTTTTTATATCGATAATCTTAATACCTTTTATATTATTTAAATTATTTGGGCCAGCTATTAATACTACTTCAGCTCCCCTATTTCTTGCTGCTTTTGCTAAATTAAATCCCATTTTTCCACTAGAGTAATTACTAATATACCTAACAGGATCTATCTCTTCTATAGTTGGACCAGCTGTAACAATAATTTTTTTCCCTTTTAAATCTTTTTTTGTTAAATAAAATTCCAAATAATCGATAATCTCATATGGCTCAGCCATTCTACCATCGCCATTATCATTACAAGCTAAGAAACCAGAATTAGTGTTTATAAAAAGATGACCTAATTCTTTTAAATCTCTTATATTTCTTTGAGTAATAGGATTATTTAACATATTGGTATTCATTGTTGGAGCAAAAATTAAAGGTTTATTGTAAGCTATAACAGTTGAAGTAAGTAGATTATCCCCTATTCCTGCATTAACCTTAGCTATTGTGTTAGCAGTAGCTGGAGCTAATAGAAATACATCTGCCCAGCTAGCAAGATCTATATGGCTTACGCTACCATCTTTATTTTCTACAAAATGCTCTACATAAACTCTAGATTTTGACATTACTTCAAACAATATAGGATTAATAAACTCACAAGCATTTTCTGTCATTATAACTTTTACGTTAGAATTTAATTTCTTTAATTTACTTATTAAATCGACTACCTTATAAATAGCTATACCTGATGATATACCTATGAGTATATTTTTGTTTTCTAACATAGCTTAATCCATTTCTGTATTCTCATATGCAATTTTCCCAGCCATTACCTCTTCAATTGCTAGTGTTACAGGTTTTTTATTTTTACTATCTATAAGTGGCTTTGAACCATCTACAATTCTTCTAGATCTTTTTGCAACAGTCATTACAAGAGAGTAACGGCTTTCGTTTACTTCTTTCAATTCATCAAATGAAGGATTAATCATTATTTATCACCTTTCTTATTTAAAATTTCTTCTAGGGAACTACTACTTACAACTCTTAATTTTTCAGCATTAATTATTGATTCAATGTCTGAAACTGCATCATCTAATTTATCATTGATTACAGCGTATTGATATTCATTAAACTTTGATAACTCATCTCTTGCATTAGCTAACCTAATTGCTATTTGCTCTTCAGATTCAGTTCCCCTATGGGTTAACCTATATTCTAATTCTTCTAAGCTTGGAGGAAGTAAGAATACGAAAACACCATTAGGATAATTAGCTTTTACTTGTAAAGCACCTTGAACATCAATTTCTAAAACGATAATCTTACCATCTTCTATACCTTCTAGCACAAAATCTTTAGGAGTACCATATAAATTTTCATGTACAACAGCATACTCTAAAAATTTATTTTCTTCGACCATTCTTTCAAACTTTTCTTTTTCTACAAAAAAATAATTTTTACCATCTTCTTCATAATTCCTTTTTTTTCTTGTAGTGGTTGATATAGAAAACATCAAATCTTTATTATCTTCTAGTAATCTTTCTGTTACCGTGCCTTTACCTACTCCAGACGGGCCAGATATTACAAGTAAAAATCCTTTACGCATTAGCTTCCTCCTGATTTTTTTTGTTTTTTATTTTACCATTAATAGTTTCAGGTTGAAGTGCAGAGAGAACAACCTGTTTATTTTCCATTACTAATACAGATCTTGTTTTTCTTCCAAATGTTGCATCAATTAATTCTAGCGATCCCCTATTTTCTTTTATCATTCTTTTAATTGGTGCAGATTCAGGGCTTATTATCGCTATTAATTTTGATAAATTAATGTAATTTCCATATCCAATATTTATTAGTTTATTATCCATTAATTCTCCTATTCAATATTTTGAACTTGTTCTCTAGTTTGATCAATTAAAGTTTTAATATTAATTATTTCATTAGTTATTATAAAATCGTTGGATTTTGACGAAATTGTATTAGCTTCTCTTAGAAATTCTTGACATATAAAATCTAGTTTTTTACCAATAACTTCATTAGAGTTTAAAGTGTCCTTAAATAACTCTAAATGAGAATTTAATCTAATTATTTCTTCTGTAATATCAGATTTTTCTGTATATAATAAAATTTCAGCTGCAAGCCTATTATCTATGTATTCTCTATCTATATCACAGATATTTTCTAATCGATTCATCAATTTAAGTTTATTCTCTTGAAGGACGAAAGATTTTCTTTCTTCGATTAAGTTTAGATATAATTCAAATTCGCTAATACGATTTAATAAGTCGTTTTTAAGATTGTTTCCTTCTGCAGCTCTTGAATTCACTAAAGATACTAGAGCCTCACCTAGTCCCTCTTCTAAAAGTTTTGATAAAAGTTCACGATCTGTCTCTACTTCAACATCTTTTACAATCTGTTTATCAAGTAAAACTTGGGATAAGTTTATATCGCTATTAAGATTAAGGCTTTTATTGATTTGATTTAAAGCATCGTAGAAATTTTTTGCTCTTTCAATATCTACCTCAAGATTGTTCTCTTTTTGTATCTTAATATTAACTTTAACTATTACTTTTCCTCGATAAATATATGCTTTTATCTTTTGTTGAATAATTTCTTGTAAAAAATCAAAGTCTCTAGGCATATTAATGGAAATATCTAGATACTTGTTATTAATTGTCTTTAAATCAATATCAATATCAATATTATTATACTGAACTTGAGATGATCCAAAGCCCGTCATAGAATTTGTCATATTATCCTCCAATTTTCTTTTATAATATAATAGTACACAAATAAATGTCAAGCGATTATTACAAATTCGTAATATATATGGTTGACAGATTCTATCAAAAGCTATATTATTTCAAAAAAGGAGGAGATTATGCCATTAGACGGTATATCCACAAGATGTTTGAAAAATGAGCTTTCATCCTTAATTGGAGCGAAGGTTAATAAAATAAATCAACCTAAAAAATTAGACTTAGTATTTAATTTATATAAAAATGATAACTATAAATTGTATATTTCAGCAAGTGCAAATAGCCCTAGAATTAATCTAATAAACGATAGCCTTACTAATCCTATGGTTCCGCCCGACTTCTGTATGGTTCTTAGAAAGCATTTGCAAGGAGGGACAATTTTAGATATAAAACAGTATAAGTTAGATAGAGTTATACAATTCGATATTTCAGCATATGACGATATGGGTTATAAAGTTATTAAGTCTTTATTTGTTGAAATGATGGGTAGACATTCAAATATTATACTGGTGGAATCTGGAGTTATAATAGATTCTATAAAGAGAATAAATAATAGAATGTCTAGAGTTAGAGAAGTTTTACCTGGAAAAGAATATAGTATAATAGATGACTCTAAAATAGATTTATTAACTATAGATACCCTACCTTCTGGTTTAATAGAGGAAAATAAGAATACTCAGTTGGCTAAACTATTTTATAAAAATTATACAGGAATGAGTCCTGCTATTGGAAAAGAAATTTCATTTCTATCCGATATAGATCCATCAACAGAAATAAAATCTCTTTCTGAAGATGATTTTAAGAAAATTGACAAAGTATTTGTTGAATTTAGAGATAATATTAGAAATAATAACTTTACTCCATGTTTGATTCAAAAGAAAAACGATAATATTCTTTTGGACTTTTATTGTTTTCAATTAAATCACTTAGATGGAGATATCATTAAATACGATAGTATAAATAATGCTTTAAAGGACTATTATAAATCTATAGTGAAGACAGACAAATTAAAAGATAAATCAGCTAACCTTTTGAAAGTGGTTAATTATAATATAGAATTTGTTTCAAGTAAGTTAGATGATATGTTAAGAGGAATAGAAAAATCTAAAGATAGAGAAAAATTCAAAATATATGCTGATGTTTTGTCTGCTAACCTTCATCTATTAAAAGGAGGAGAAAGCTCAATAATATTACAAAACTTTTATTCTGAAAATCTTCAAGAAATTGAGATACCTTTAGATGAAACGAAATCTGGTCCATTAAATAGTCAAGCATATTATAAGAAATACTCTAAGCTAAAGAATAGGGAAAAGAAATTTACAGAAGAAGTTCCACATTTAAAAGATGAGCTTGATTACCTTAAATTGATTAAATCAAATATAAATAATATAGAAGATTTAGAAGACCTTATGGAAATTGAAGAAGAGTTAATAAAAGAAGGATATATTAAGAAAAGACAAAGTAAAATAAAAAATAAGAATAAGGGTAAGAAAAATAAGAAAGAATTCAATCCATTAAAATTCAATTCTTCAATGAATGAAACGATATATGTAGGTAAAAATAATACTCAAAATGATTATATAACTCTTAAAGTTGCAAATAAGGACGATATCTTCCTTCATATACAAACAGTAGCAGGATCACATGTAATATTGAAAAAGGAAAATGAAATATCAGAGCAAAGCCTTTATGAAGCTGCATATCTTGCAGGATATTATAGTTCTATGAGAGGCCAAGGAACATTAAGTATCGATTATACAGAAAAGAAGAATGTATATAAAGCAAAAGGAGCGAAACCAGGTATGGTTTATTACAATGATTTCAAAACTCTTGTAATTGATATGGATGATGAAAGATTAAAAAAGATATTGAAAAATAAAATAGAAGATTAAAAAAACACCCTCTTAAGTGGGTGTTTTTATATATAATTATTTTCTTTGAATTTCTCAAGAATATTTATTAGGGCAAATTTACATTGATCATAAGAAAGTCCACCTTGATAAAAGGCTATATAAGGTTCCCTAAGAGGTCCATCAGCACTTATTTCAATAGATGATCCTGCTATAAATCCACCAGCAGCCATAATAACCTTATCATCATATCCTGGCATCTCATCTGGATAAGGAGTTACATAAGAATCAACTGCCCCAAACTCTTGAACAGCCTTGCAAAACTCTATAACTTTATCAGGATCTTCAAGAACTATAGCTTGAACTATATCAGAGATATTATCTTCGGAACTTGGTATTATTTTATATCCAAGTTTTTCGAAAACTCTACCTATAAGACAGGCACCTTTAACAGCATTATTTACTACTATTGGTGCTAAAAATAAACCTTGAAGGTTATTTCTTGTAGTTCCAAAAGTAAGTCCAGTTTCTTTCCCAAGTCCTGGAGCAGTCAATCTAATAGAACATCTTTCTATTAATTCTTTTTTACCACAAATATATCCTCCAGAAACAGCTATTCCCCCACCTGGATTTTTTATAAGTGAGCCTACTAATAAGTCAGCTCCATACTCAGAAGGTTCTTGATATTCTACAAATTCTCCATAGCAGTTATCTACCATCACTATAATCTCTTCGTTTATTTCTTTTACTATTTCGATTGCCTTAGCTATTTCTTTAACCGTAAATTCTCTTCTGGTAGAATAACCTTTTGACCTTTGAATCATAACCATTTTAGTGTTTTTATTTACTAGTTCTGGTATTTTATCATAAGAAATTAAACCATTAGTTAGGGGAATTTCTTCGTATTTAACTCCATTTTCTATAAGAGTGCCTTCTGTTGATCCCGCTACCCCTATAACCTCAAGTAAAGTGTCATATGGTGTACCTGAAATACTAACTAATTGATCACCATTTAATAAGTTTGCTTGAAGTGCTAAAGCCAAAGCATGAGTTCCTGAAGATATTGCTGGTCTTACAAGAGCATCTTCTGTTTTAAAAATCTCAGCAAATATAGATTCAGTTTTTTCTCTACCGTAGTCACCATATCCATATCCTGTTGACCAATGGAAGTCTGCGTGGGATAAGTGATTATTTTGCATAGCTGATAGTATTTTAAACTGATTAGCCTCTCTAATTTTATCTAGTTCTTTAAATTTTCCCTCTAGTTCATTTTCACATTCATTTATAAGTTCTATAAAACTACTATTTAATATATTCATTCTCTTCCTCTATTGCTCTTAAGCATTTATTAAAAATTATATCTTGCATTTCGTTATCTTCTATATCTATAAAATTAGCATTTTTTTCTCTTCTAAACCAAGTTAACTGTCTTTTTGCATATCGTCTAGAATTCTTTTTTACATCAGAAATAGCTTGACTAAGTGAAATATCCCCATTCAGATACATAATTATTTCTTTATACCCGATACTATTCATCGATACTAAATCTGGAGAATATCCCATATCTAATAGTCCTTCTACTTCCTCAATTAATCCATTACTTATCATCTGATCAACTCTATTATTTATATTCTCATAAAGAGTTTCTCTTTTTCTATTCAAAACTAAATATCTAAAATCTATGTCTTCTAAATATTTACGGTTATTATCAAAACTAGAGAAAGGTTGTCCAGTATAGTCAAATACTTCTAAAGCACGAATAATTCTTTTTAATTGGTTTGGATGGTTTTTTTCAGCACTTTTAGGGTCAATATTCTTTAAAATATTGTGTAGGTGTTCGTTACCACATTCTTTAGCTAAAGTTTCGTAATAAGATCTTAGTTCATAGTTAGGAGGTGCGATAGTAAATTCTAAATCATAAATTAAACTATCTATATATAATCCACTTCCACCTACTATTAAAGGAATTTTTTTATCAAAATTCAATCTTTCTATAATTGTATGAGCTATATTTTTGAAGTCATCAACTGTAAATTCTTCATCAGGTTTGACTACATCAATCATATGGTGTTTGACACCCATAGTTTCTTCTTGCTTTATTTTTGCAGTACCTATATTCATATACTTATATACCTGCATTGAATCAGCAGAAATTATTTCAGTATCAAATAGCTTTGCTAAATTTATACTTAAACTAGTCTTTCCACTTCCTGTTGGACCAGTTAAAATAATCATTTTTTTCATTTTATTCTTTTAAACTCCATATCTAAGGTGCTTTTCTTAATCTTTAAGAATGTTGGCCTTCCATGAGGGCATGTTAGAGGATAATCACACTGAGATAATTCCTTTATTAAACTATATGCCTCCACTTCAGATATCTTATCATAGGCTTTTATACTTGATTTACAAGCTTTTTGTATCAGTTTATCTAGAAGATATTTTGAATTAAAAGTACCATATATCTTAAGGCCATTTATTAAATCTAAAAATAATTGCTTATAATTTATATCATAGATTGCTGGAACTTCTATAAGACTTATGGTATTTGAATTAATAATTTCTATTGTAAAGCCAAACTTTTCAAATAATGATATATTATTGTTAAGTATAGTCATCTCATCAGCCAACAGATTAATATCTATTCCATCAAGAATACTCTGCCTATAATTATTGTCATTATTATATAAGTCCAAAAGCCTTTCATAATTAATTCTTTCGTGAGAAGCATGTTGATCTAATAAAATTATATTTTCATCTTTTATATTTTCAAATACGATGTATGTTTCTAAAATAAAAGTTTTATATTTATAATGCTCTAAATCTTCAATTTTATCTTTTATTATTATATTTTCCTCTATTAATACCTCTTCACTTTCATTAACTCTAGCATTATATGATTCATCTATTTCTTCACTTACAAGCTCATAGTCATAAGTAATACTATTATCATCTTTGAAAGAATTAAACTCTACATTTACATCTTCTTCGCTTTTATCTAAAAGAATTTTTTTAGTATCTAATTTATCATTATTAATATGATCAAATGTTAAATTCTCTATTCTGTTTTTATCAAAAGTATCCTTTGAGTTTTCATTATTGTATTTATTAATTAAATCAGAATATTTTTCATTTAAATTTTCAAATAAAGATTTTGCTTCTTTTTTTTCTGATTCTATTTCTACCTGTCTTAATTTTTCAGGTCTTAAAACCAGAGATAAATTATATTTTAATGCTTGCGTTAATTCTTCCATATGTTCTAAATGAATTT
>CAYSPO010000006.1:0-45118 GCA_964432945.1 uncultured Peptoniphilaceae bacterium | reverse complement strand
ATTTGCAATTAGAGAAGGTGGAAGAACAGTTGGAGCGGGAGTTGTAACTGAAATTATTGAATAATAATTTTAATTGTGCTGAGACAGGTGAGATCCAAACCCATATGGGTTTGGATCTTTTTTTGTTAATATATATTATTTGCTTATAATTTTCGAGTTTTTTCAATAAAACTATTGACAAATTTCTATAATTTGTTAAACTTTAGCAGTTAGAAAAGCATAAGCCTTTATAAGTTTGTAAAGTTATTACAAAAACTTAATAAAAAACACTATGAATGGGATTTTTCAGGGCTTATCTTTGCAATATTTAAGGAAATATTGTATATTTATATGGTAGCAAAAAAGCGTTGATGTGAGAGGTTGCCTGTAAAATAAGCTTTATTAGTCGGTGGCAGGGGAATTTTCACGGAGCATGTTCGAATTAAATTCGGGCGAAGGGCATCGATTAAAAATTATTATACGAAACACCCGGCTAAGTGTATCGGTGCACCTCCCGATAATAACAGGAGGAAAGAATGGCAAAACAAAAAATTAGAATCAGATTAAGAGCTTATGATCATGAAGTAATTGATCAATCAGCTGCAAGAATTGTGGAAGCGGTTAAAAGAACTGATGCACAAGTATCAGGACCTATACCACTACCTACTGAGAGAGAAATCATTACAATTCTTAGATCTGTACACAAACACAAGGATTCTAGAGAACAATTTGAGCAAAGAACTCATAAAAGATTAATCGATATTATCGAGCCTAATCAAGAAACTTTAGAAGCTCTAAAAAAGCTGAACCTACCAGCTGGTGTTGACATCGAGATTAGACTGTAGGTCTTAGAATGATTGCTTTATAAAAGTAATCCGCTGTAAGAATGGAGGAGAAAATGAAAGGTATTTTAGGTAAAAAAATTGGTATGACGCAAATCTTTGATGATCATGGCGTTGTAACACCAGTTACTGTAGTTCAAGCTGAGCCTAATATTATTACTCAGGTAAAAACTACTGAAACTGATGGATATAATTCAATTCAAGTTGGGTTTGTTGACAGAAAAGAAAAACATACAACTCAACCGCTGAAAGGACACTTTGAAAAAGCAGGTACTGGCTATAAAAAATTCTTAAGAGAATTTAGAGTAGATGATACTGAACAATACAATGCTGGAGATTCAATTACAGTAGAAGTATTTGAAGCTGGAGAAAGAGTCGATGTAGTTGGAACATCTAAAGGTAAAGGTACTCAAGGGCCTATTAAGAGACACAACTACGGCAGAGGACCTATGGCTCATGGTTCTAAATACCACAGAGGTGGCGGTGCAAGATCTGCAGCTGCTTATCCTGGAAGAGTATTTAAAGGCCGTGCAGGTATGGGAAGAATGGGAAATGAAAGAGTAACTGTACAAAACTTAGAAGTTGTGAGAGTCGATTCTGAAAGAAACTTGATTCTCCTTAAAGGTGCAATTCCTGGAAATAAGGGTGGACTTGTTACTATTAAAGAGACTGTTAAGTCCAAGTAGACTGAAAGGAGGATACCGTGAGTAAGATTGATGTTATAAATACACAAGGAAATGTAGTTGGGGAAGCTGAACTTTCTGAATCAGTTTTCGCAATTGAAATCTCTGAACACGCAGTTTATGAAACTGTTAAGAATCATTTAGCTAACAGAAGACAAGGTACCCAATCCGCTAAAACAAGAGCAGAAGTTAGAGGCGGAGGAAGAAAGCCTTGGAGGCAAAAAGGAACTGGTCGTGCAAGAGCTGGTAGTAATAGATCTCCACTTTGGACAGGTGGTGGAATAATATTCGCACCTAAACCAAGAGACTATAGCTACACAATTCCAAAGAAAACAAAAAGAAAAGCAATTAAATCTGCATTAACATATAAACTTGAGAATGAAGAATTAATCGTTTTAGATGAATTAAAATTTGATGAAATCAGCACTAAAAATGCAGCACAAATCATATCAACTTTAGCAGCAGATAAGAAAGTACTTCTTGCAGTTGCAGAAAAAGATGAAGTTATTTACAAGTCATTTAGAAACTTATCAAATGTAAATGTTGTAGTTGCTAATTTATTAAATGTTTATGACGTAGTTAATAGCGATGTGCTAATACTTACTAAAGATGCTGTAAAATTAGTAGAGGAGGTATTTAACTAATGACTCCATACGATATTATTATAAAACCTATCGTTACAGAAAGATCAATGGATGATATGGCTTTTAAAAAATATACTTTTGAAGTAGCTCCAGCAGCTAACAAAAGTGAAATTAAAAAAGCAGTTGAAAAAATATTTGGTGTTAATGTAAAAAAAGTTAACACTATGAATATGAGCGGTAAGACAACTAGACGTGGCTTAATTACAGGGAAAAGAAAAGACTGGAAAAAAGCTATCGTTACACTAACTGAGGATTCAAAAGAAATAGAATTCTTTGAAGGTATGTAGGGAGGATAAAAAATGGCAATAAAGAAATATAAAGCTACATCTCCAGGTTTACGTTCAATGAGCTCTATTAACACTAAAGACATCGTCACAAAATCTAAACCAGAAAAAACTTTAACTGACAAGTTATCAAAATCTGGCGGTAGAAACTCATACGGTAGAACTACTGTAAGATTTAGAGGTGGCGGAGCTAAAAGAAGATATAGAGTTATTGATTTCAAGAGAGATAAAGATGGTATACCAGGAAAAATCGCTGCGATTGAATATGACCCAAATAGAACTGCTAATATAGCCTTAGTTCATTACCTAGACGGAGAAAAAAGATATATTTTAGCTCCTAAAGGATTAAAAGTTGGAGATATGATTGAGTCTGGAGAAAATGCAGACAGTAAAATCGGTAATGCAATGCCTCTAGCTAATATTCCAGTTGGTACTATGGTTCATAATATAGAGATGAAACCTGGAAAAGGTGGTCAAATTGGTAGATCAGCAGGAGTTGGTTGCCAATTAATGGCTAAAGAAGGTAAATTTGCACAAATCAAAATGCCTTCAGGCGAATTTAGATTAATTCACTTAACTTGCAGAGCAACGGTAGGTATTGTGGGAAATGAATCTCATGAACTTGTAACTATTGGTAAAGCAGGTAAGACTAGACACCTTGGAAGAAGACCTAGAGTTAGAGGATCTGCAATGAACCCAGTAGACCATCCACATGGTGGTGGGGAAGGTAGAGCACCTATAGGTAGACCTGAACCAAGAACACCTTGGGGCAAAAAGACTCGTGGAGTTAAAACAAGGGCTAAGAAAAATAAATCTAATAAATATATAGTACGTAGAAGATCAAAGTAGGAGGAATATCTTGGCAAGATCAGTAAAAAAGGGACCTTTTTGTGATGATCATCTAATGAAAAAGGTTGACAAATTAAACGAGAAAAACGAGAAAAAAGTAATTAAGACTTGGTCACGTAGATCTACGATATTCCCAGAATTTATAGGTCATACTTTTGCAGTACATGATGGTAGAAAGCATGTTCCTGTATATGTTACAGAAGATATGGTTGGACACAAATTAGGGGAATTCGTACTAACTAGAACTTTCAAAGGCCACGCTGCTGACAAGAAGTCTAAAGTTAAATAGGGAGGTATAGATGGCTAATCAAGCAAAAGCTGAAACTAAATATTGTAGAGTTTCACCTCTTAAAGTTGGATTTATCTGTAAAGAAATTAGAGGTAAACAAGTAGATGAAGCTCTAGCAATTTTAAGGTTTACACAAAAAAAGGGAGCTAGAGTTTTAGAAAAAGTACTTAACTCCGCAATTGCTAATGCAGAAAACAATTTTGGATTGGACAGAGACCTTCTATATGTTGAAACTGCATATGCAAATGATGCTCCAGTTATGAAAAGATGGAGACCAAAGGCTAAAGGTTCTGCTAATCCTATATTAAAGCGTAGCAGCCATATTGGTGTAGTAGTTAAGGAAAGACAGGAGGAAAATTAATGGGACAAAAAGTTAATCCTCATGGTTTTAGAGTTGGTGTTAATAAGGACTGGAGTTCTAAATGGTTTGCTAACAAGCAAGAATTTGGTGATATCCTAGTTGAAGATAATGCCGTTAGAAAATTAATCAAAAAAGAAACAGAACTTTCAGGTGTATCTGAGATACATATTGAAAGAGCTGCTCAAAGAATAAAAGTTAGCGTTTATACTACTAAACCAGGAATGGTTATTGGTAAAGGTGGATCTGGTGTTGATGAGCTTAGACTTAAGGTTGAAAAGCTTACTGGCAAAACTGTTATTATCAACGTAGAAGAAATTAGAAATGCTGATATGAACGCTCAAATTGTTGCTGAGAATATTGCAGAACAATTAGAAAGAAGAATTTCTCACAGAAGAGCAATGAAACAGGCTATTCAAAGAACTATGAGATCTGGTGCTAAGGGGATAAAAACTCTTATTTCTGGAAGAATCGGTGGAGCTGACATGGCTAGAGCTGAAGGTTATAGCGAGGGAACAATACCTCTACAAACTTTAAGAGCTGACATCGATTATGGATTTGCAGAAGCAGATACAACTTACGGTAAAATGGGTTGTAAAGTTTGGATTTACAAGGGCGAAATAATCCCTGGTATGGAGCAAATTGAAGAGAAAAAAAGCAGAAGAGACAATAGGAGAGGCAGAAGGGACTCTGGAAGAAACAATAACAGAGGATCCAGAAGTTCTTCTTCCCAAAGAAATAATTAAGCCGAAGGGGGGATTTAATGCTTATACCTAAGAGAGTAAAGTATCGTAGAGTTCATAGGGGTAGAATGAAAGGTCTTGCACAAAAAGGAAATACAATCACTTATGGTGATTATGGATTGCAAGCACTTGAACCTGCATGGATAACTGCGAATCAAATAGAGGCAGCTAGACGTGCCATGACAAGATATATTAAAAGAGGTGGGAATGTTTGGATTAAGATTTTCCCGCATAAATCAGTAACTCAAAAACCTGCAGAGGTTAGAATGGGTTCTGGTAAAGGGGCTCCTGAGTATTGGGTAGCCGTAGTTAAACCAGGAAGAATATTATTCGAAATTAATGGTATTGAAGAAGAAGTTGCAAGAGAAGCTATGAGACTTGCTGCACATAAACTTCCAATCAAAACTAAATTTGTTTCTAGAGAATCAGAGGAAGGTGAAGCTTAATGAAAGCATCTGAAATAAGAAAACTAAATGATAGCGAAATTAACGCTAAATTAAGCGACCTTAAAGAAGAATTATTTAATCTTCGTTTCCAATCAGCTACAGGTCAACTTGACAACCCAATGAGAATTAGGGAAGTAAAAAGAGATATAGCAAGAGTAAAAACTATTGCTACTGAGCGTGAACTTGGAATTAGGAAGGAGGCTTAACCATATGCAAAGAAATAGTCGTAAAACTTTAACTGGTGTTGTTGTATCTGACGCTATGGATAAGACAATAATTGTTGAAACTACAACTTTTAAAAAACACCCTTTATATGGTAAAAGAATCAAGAGTTCTAATAGATTTAAAGCTCATGATGAAAATAATGATTGTGGTGTAGGCGATAAAGTATCTATCATGGAAACAAGACCTCTTTCTAAAAGCAAAAATTGGAGACTTGTTGAAATTATAGAAAGAGCTAAATAGTCTTATTATCTGAAAGGAGGCCTAGAATGTTACAAACAGAAAGTCGTTTAAAAGTAGCAGATAATTCAGGAGCAAAAGAACTTCTGGTAATAAGAGTACTTGGTGGAACCAATAGAAGATATGCAAATATTGGTGATATCGTAATCGCTACTGTAAAGAGCGCAGCACCTGGTGGAGTAGTTAAAAAAGGTGACGTAATTAAAGCAGTTATAGTTAGATCAAAAACTGGTGTAAAAAGAGAAGATGGAACTTACATTAAATTCGATGATAACGCAGCAGTTATCGTTAAGGATGATAAAAATCCGGTAGGCACTAGAATTTTCGGGCCAGTTACAAGAGAATTAAGAGCTGAGAATTTTATGAGAATTATCTCTCTTGCTCCGGAAGTTCTTTAAACAAGGAGGCAAGTTATGCGTATTAAAACTGGTGATAACGTAATAGTAATCACAGGTAAATATAAAGGTGCCAAAGGCAATGTTTTAGACGTAGACACTCAAAACAACAGAGTTGTTGTTGAAGGTGTAAATGTTGCTAAAATTCACCAAAAGCCAAGAGGACCTCAAAATCCTGGTGGCATTATTGAATCTGAATTACCTATAGATATCTCAAATGTTATGCTTTACTGTTCAGAATGTGGTAAAGGTGTAAGATTTGGACATGAAATAAAAGACGGTAAAAAAATTAGAGTATGTAAGAAATGCAACTTTGCATTCGATTAAGGAAGGTGAGAGAGTGACTTCCAGATTAAAGGAAAAATATATAAATGATGTAGTACCTACTATGATGGAAAAGTTCAATTATGACAGTGTTATGCAAGTACCTAAACTTAATAAGATTGTTCTTAATATTGGACTAGGAAGTGCTAGTGATAATCCAAAGGCTCTTGAAGGAGCTATTAATGACCTTGAAATAATTACTGGACAAAAACCAGTTGTTACAAAAGCTAGAAAATCTATTGCTAACTTCAAGCTTAGAGAAGGTATGAAGGTTGGAGTTAAAGTAACTCTAAGAGGCGAAAGAATGTATGATTTCTTAGATAAGTTAGTAAGTATTTCTCTACCAAGGGTTAGAGACTTTAGAGGAATCAATCCTAAGTCATTTGATGGAAGAGGAAACTATTCTTTAGGAATCAAAGAACAAATTATATTCCCAGAAATAGTTTATGATCAAATAGACTCAATTAGAGGTATGGATATAAGTATTATCACAACTGCAGAAAATGATGAAGAAGCTAAGGCGTTTTTAGAATTAATGGGAATGCCTTTTAAGAAATAAGGGGGATAAGCTGTGGCAAAGAAATCAAAGATTGCTAGCCAAAAAAGAAAAGCAAAGTTCAGCACTCAAGAGTATTCTAGATGCAAAATTTGCGGAAGACCTCATGGGTATTTAAGAAAATATGGTGTTTGTCGTATCTGTTTCAGAGAACTAGCTCATAAAGGGCAAATCCCAGGTGTAAGAAAAGCTAGCTGGTAGTAGAGGAGGAAAGTATAATGATGACTGATCCTATAGCGGATATGCTCACTAGAATTAGAAATGGTATTCATGCAAAGCATGATTCAGTTGAGATACCTGCTTCAAAGGTTAAAAAAGCATTAGCCCAAGTTTTATTAGAAGAGGGTTATATTGATGGATACAATGTCGATGATGAAAGCGTTCAAGGCAAAATCATTATTGATTTAAAATACGGACCAAATGATGAAAAAGTCATTTCAGGAATTAGAAGAATCTCTAAACCAGGCCTTAGAGTATATGTAAACAAAGACGAAGTTCCAAGAGTGTTAGGTGGACTTGGTATTGCAGTTATCTCTACTTCAAAAGGGATTGTAACTGACAGAGTTGCTAGAAAAGAAGGCGTTGGAGGAGAGGTTATCTGTTATGTCTGGTAATCTTAACTTGGTAGGAGGAAGATATGTCTAGAATTGGTTTAAATCCTGTTGAGTTTCCAAGTACGGTCGAAGTTAAAGTAGACGACAAAAACTTAGTGACTGTTAAGGGTCCTAAAGGAGAACTATCTCAACAAATTGACAAAAATTTTAATATAAAAATTGAAAATAATGAATTAGTTATTAGTAGACCTTCTGAATCTAAAGAACATAAATCAAAACATGGACTATATAGATCACTTATCTTCAATATGATTGAGGGTGTAACTGAAGGATATACAAAAAAACTTTTAATAACAGGAACTGGTTATAGAGCTGAGAAAAACGGTAAAGAACTTAAGCTTCACCTAGGATTTTCTCATGATGTAGTTCTTCAAGATCCAGAAGGAATTGAAGTAGAAGTTCCAAACCAACTAGAAATTATTGTAAAAGGTTACGATAAACAAAAAGTTGGAAATTATGCAGCAAAAATCAGATCTTACAGAGAACCAGAACCTTACAAAGGTAAAGGTGTAAGATATGAAGATGAACAAATCAGAAGAAAAGTCGGAAAGACTGGTAGCTAGAAAGGAGACCGGACATGATAAAGTCAATAGATAAAGTAGCAAACAGAAAAGCAAGACATGCTAGAATTAGAAAAGATCTAAGCGGAACTCCTGAAAGCCCTAGACTTACAGTATTTAAAAGTAATGCTAACATTTACGCACAAATAGTTGACGATACAACAGGTAATACTATTGTTTCTGCATCTACTCTTGATGAGGAATTAAAGGACTTTGGAGCTAACATTGAGGGAGCTAAAAAAGTTGGAGAATTAATTGCAAAAAGAGCTGTAGATAAAGGCATTAATAATATAGTTTTTGATAGGTCAGGATACCAATATCATGGCAAGATCAAAGAACTTGCTGATGCCGCTAGAGAAGCCGGACTTAACTTTTAAGCTTAAGGAGGAAAGATGGATAGAAATAGAGATAAAAGACAACCTGAGTTAGAAGATAGAGTCGTCAACATCAACAGAGTTGCCAAAGTTGTTAAAGGTGGTAAAAACTTCAGATTTAGTGCACTAGTAGTTGTTGGCGATAGAAATGGTAGAGTTGGTGTAGGAACTGGTAAAGCACAAGAAGTTCCTGAAGCTATTAGAAAAGGGATTGAAGACGCTAAAAAGCATATGGTTACAGTTCCAATGGTTGGTTCTACAATTCCACACGATATTGTTGGCGACTTTGGTGCAGGTAAAGTAATGCTTAAACCAGCTCCAGAAGGTACTGGAGTTATCGCTGGTGGAGCAGTGCGTGCTGTATGCGAGCTTGCAGGAATTGGTGATATCAGAGGAAAATCATTAGGCTCTTCTAACCCAAATAACATAGTTAGTGCAACTATGGAAGCACTTAAAGGATTAAAGAGTGCTGAAAGTGTTGCTAAACTTAGAGGCTTAACAGTAGAAGAAATACTGGGATAGGAGGCACTATGCTTAGAATTAAACTGATAAAAAGTAATATCGGTAGAATAGAAAAACATAGAAGAACTGTTGAGGCACTTGGCTTAAAGAAAATCGGCCAAGTAGTTGAAAAAAAAGATACGCCTCAAATTCGTGGCATGATTAATGCCATTGACTTCATGTTAGAAGTAGAAGAAATTTAGGAGGTGGAAAAGTGAAATTACACAATTTACAACCTGCTAAAGGTGGAAAAGTAAAAAACAAAACTAGAGTAGGTAGAGGTTATGGATCAAACTTTGGAGGTACTTCAGGTAGAGGACATGACGGACAAAACTCTAGGAGTGGTGGCGGAGTAAGACCTGGTTTTGAAGGAGGTCAACTTCCACTTTTCAGAAGAATTCCTAAAAGAGGATTTACAAACATCTTTGCTAAACAAATTGAAACAGTAAATGTATCTGATTTAAATATATTTGAAGATGGATCAGAGGTAACTATCGAAGATCTTATCGAAAAAGGTCTTGTTAAAAAGAGCAAGATGAAAGACGGAGTTAAGATTTTAGGTAACTCTGATTTAAATGTAAAATTAACTGTAAAAGCTCACGCTTTTTCAAAATCCGCTGAAGAAAAGATTACAGCTGCAGGAGGAAAGGCTGAGGTGATCTAGTGTTACAAACATTAAGAGATTCGTTAAAGGTAGAAGAGATTAGAAAAAAATTGGTCTTCACCTTTCTAATGCTTTTGTTATATAGGCTTGGAAATTCGATCCCTGTACCGTTTGTAAACACTGATATCTTAGCTAGTATCTTTGAGCAAACTCAGGGCAACGGACTTGCTTTCTTGAATTTACTTTCAGGAGGAGCTCTTGGACAGTTTTCAATATTTGCGCTAAGTATATATCCTTATATTACTTCTTCAATTATTATTCAGCTTCTAACAGTTGCTATTCCGCAGCTTGAAGAGTTGTCTAAAGAAGGAGAAGAAGGAAGACAAAAGATACAATACTTAACTAAAATTCTTGCAGTTGTTCTAGCTGCAGTCCAAGCTATTGGTATTACAAATACATTATTTTCTAATGCGATAGTAGCCAATGGTTTTTTTGAAAGGGTATCCATAATACTTGTATTAGTAGCAGGAACTATGTTCTTAGTATGGTTATCTGATTTAATTACTGAGAAAGGAATTGGTAATGGTACCTCAATGCTTATCTTTATAGGTATCGTATCAAGACTTCCTCAAGCTTTTCTAAGCTGGGGACAAGGAACACTAGCTGGATATATTAGCCCAATTAAACCTATTCTAATGATAGCTATTATTCTTGTAGTAGTAGCAGGGGTAGTTTTAATAAGTAAGGGTGAAAGAAGAGTAAATGTACAATATGCAAAAAGAGTAGTTGGAAGAAAGATGTATGGGGGACAATCTACACATATCCCTGTAAAGGTAAATATGAGTGGTGTTATGCCAGTAATCTTTGCTACATCATTAATGACACTGCCTTCAATACTTGGTTTCATTATTGGTGGAGGATTCCAAAATTTTGTAAATAAATATTTATCAGCACAACAAATGCCTGGTATAATAATTACAAATATTATTGCTGTAATATTAATTATTGTTTTTGCGTTTTTCTATACATTAGTACAATTCAATACTGTTGAATATTCTAAAAATCTTCAACAACAAGGTGGTTTTATTCCTGGTATTAGACCTGGAAGACCTACAAGTGAGTACCTTGCTAGAGTTTCTAATAGAGTTACACTAGTTGGTGCAGTTGCACTAGCAATCTTACACTTGTTACCTGCAATATTATCAGGAATCTTCAAATTAAATATTAATTTTGGAGGAACTGCTATAATTATTGTAGTTGGAGTTATTTTAGATACATTCCAACAACTTGAATCCATGTTACTAATTAGACACTACAAAGGATTTTTAAATAAATAGAAAATCAGGAGGTAGTAATGAAAATTGTACTTTTAGGGCCACCTGGAGCCGGAAAAGGAACTCAGGCGGCAAATTTAAAAAATGAATTAAATATACCTCATATCTCAACTGGAGATATATTTAGAAGTAATATAAAAAATGGAACTGATTTAGGAAAAGAAGTACAAGACTATCTTGCAAAAGGTGAACTTGTACCTGATGAACTTACAACTAGCATTGTTTGGGATAGATTAGATCAAGAAGATTGCAAAGATGGCTTTCTTTTAGACGGCTTCCCAAGAACTATCAATCAAGCTATTGCTTTGAAAGAAGGGCTTGAAGAAAGAAATATAGAGCTAGATGCTGTTGTTAATATTCATGTACCTGCACAAGTCCTAATCAAAAGACTTTCTGGTAGAAGAGTATGTACTGGATGTGGAGCTACATACCATGTAGATTCTAATCCTACTGCCGTAGAGGGAGTATGCGACAAATGTTCTTCCGATGTAATTCAAAGGTCTGATGATAGCGAAGAAACAGTTAGAAACAGAATTGAAGTATACGAGAAAGAAACAGCGCCTCTAATTGATTTTTATACAAATGAAGGATTAATTAGATCTTTCGATGGAACCCAAGATATTAATGCCATCACAGAAGACATTCTACAATCACTAAAAGGCTAGATGAGATCTGTATGGAATTTAATAGTGATCTAAAGAAAGGCCAAGTAGTTAAGTCCATATCTGGAAGAGACAAGGGTAAGGTATTCTTAATCTTTGAAATTGTAGATGATGACATGGTCACTATCGTAAATGGAAAATTAAGAGGAGTCGAAAAACCTAAATTGAAGAAAGTTAAACATCTAATGGTTTATAAGGACGTAATTAACGGTTTTTATGATAAGAAATTACCTGTAAGCATGAATAATAGTAAAATTAGAGATTTATTGAAATCTTATGAAGCTAAATAAAGGAGGCTTATATGTCTAAGAAGGATGTAATCGAAGTAGAGGGAAAAGTAGTTGACGCACTTCCAAATACAATATTCATAGTAGAACTTGAAAATGGGCATAAAATTAATGCACATATATCTGGTAAACTAAGAATGAATTATATTAGGATTTTGCCAGGAGACACTGTAACTGTAGAGTTATCTCCTTATGACCTTACAAAAGGACGTATCACTTGGAGAAAGAAATAGGAGGCAATTATGAAAGTAAGACCATCAGTTAAAAAAATGTGCGAAAAATGTAAAATTATAAAACGTAAAGGCCGCGTCATGGTAATTTGTGAAAATCCAAAGCATAAGCAAAGACAAGGATAGGAGGTACAGTTTGGCTAGAATCGCAGGAGTAGACTTACCTAAGGAAAAAAGAGTCGAGATTGGCTTAACAGCAATCTATGGAATTGGTAGAAGCAGATCTAAAGAAATCCTTGAAAACGCAGGAGTAAGCCTTGATACAAGAGTAAAAGACTTAACAGAAGCTGAATTACAAGCTATTAGATCTGAAATTGATAATTATGCAATTGAAGGGGATCTTAGAAGAGACGTTTCAATGAACATTAAAAGACTAAGAGAAATTAACTGTTACAGAGGTACTAGACATAAGAAAAACCTTCCTGTAAGAGGACAAAATACAAAGAATAACTCAAGGACTAGAAAAGGTCCTAGAAAATTAGTGTAAGGAGGTAGAAACACATGGCAAAAGGAAAACCAGTAAGAAAAAGAAAAGTTAACAAACATGTCGAAAGAGGACAAGCTCATATAGTTTCTACTTTCAATAATACAATCATAACAATTACTGATCTTAACGGAAATGTATTATCTTGGTCAAGTGCTGGACATATGGGATTTAGAGGTTCTAGAAAATCTACACCATTTGCAGCACAAGAAGCAGCACAAGAAGCAGCTAACAAGGCTAAAGATTACGGTTTAAAAAGTGTTGAAGTTTATGTAAAAGGACCTGGTTCAGGTAGAGAATCTGCAATCAGATCATTGCAAGCTTCTGGTCTAGAAATTAATCTTATAAAAGATGTTACACCAATCCCACATAATGGATGTAGACCACCTAAGAGAAGAAGAGTTTAATATCCGTTTGTTTGGACTGCCCGTGTATAAGAATGAAAGTATCCGAATGAGGAGGAATCATGCCAGAAGAATTAGACACTAGAATTGAAATTCTTAGTATCGATGAAAAAGATAATTATGCAAAATTTACAATGATGCCACTCGAAAGAGGTTATGGTACAACTCTAGGAAATAGTTTAAGAAGAGTTCTTCTTTCTACTCTTCCTGGCGATGCAATAACTAAAATAAATATTCAAAATGTATTGCATGAATTTACTTCTATAAACGGGGTAATTGAAGATGTATCAGAGATTATCTTAAATATAAAAGGCATTGCCCTTAAAAAGTATTCTGAAGAGCCAGTTGTTTTAGTACTTGAAGCTGAAGGTGAAGGAACTATTACTGCTGGAGATATCACTGAAGATGCTGATATCGAAATAATTAATAAAGATCATCATATTGCCACACTCAATAAAGAAGGTAAAATTTATATGGAACTTGTTGTTGATAGTGGTAAAGGTTACAGTGTAGCTGATAAACACAAAGATGAAGAAGACCCAATTGGTACTATTGCTATTGATGCTTCATATACTCCTGTTAAAAAGGTTAATTTTGAAGTTGAAAATACAAGAGTTGGTCAAGATATTGATTATGATAAATTGACACTTGAAGTTTGGACCAATGGAACAATTTCTTCACAACAAGTAACTGCAGATGCAGCTCAGATATTAATAGATAACTTAGCTTTTTTCCTTGAACTTCCTGATAAAGTTCTTTATAAGGAAGAAGAAGTAGAGGAAGAAGAAGATTTATCTAAGCAATTTCAAATGAATATCGAAGAACTAGATTTATCACTTAGATCATTTAACTGTTTAAAAAGAGCTAATATCAACACGGTAGGAGATATCTTAGATAAAACAGAACTTGAAATGAGTAAAATTAAGAACTTTGGTAGAAAATCATTAACTGAAGTAAAGAATAAGATAGAAGAAATGGGCTTTAACTTCAAAGAAGAAGAATAATCGTCCGAAAGGAGGAAAATATGGCAAAACTAAGGAAACTTGGTAGAAGAAGCGACCATAGAATGAAGATGTTATCTAATCAAGTTGTTTCTTTAATTAAACATAAAAGAATCGTAACAAGTGTAACTAGGGCTAAGGAAACTAGAAGATTAGCTGAAAAAATGATTACTCTTGGTAAGGCTGGAGATTTACATTCAAGAAGACAAGCAATTGCATTCATGAAAGACAAAGAAGCTGTTGCAGAATTATTTTCTGAAGTAGCTCCTCAATATAGCGATAGAGAAGGTGGATACACTAGAATCTTAAAGCTAGGACCTCGTAGAGGCGATGGAACTGAAATGGTAATTTTAGAACTTGTATAAAATGGGGGCGGTGATACCGCCCTTTTTTTTCATATAAAAGAGGTGATTGTATTGTATATAATTGAAGTAGAAGATTTAGTATACAAATACAGAGATGAGGAGAAAGAAACAACAGCACTTGATCATATCAATTTCAAAATAAAAAAGGGTGAATATGTTGCTATTCTTGGTCATAATGGAAGTGGTAAGTCCACTTTGGCTAGACATTTAAATGCTCTAGTTAGACCAACTAGTGGCACTGTTTTGATTAATGGTATGGATACTAAAGATGAAGAATTACTCTGGGAAATCAGAAAAACTTGCCAAATGGTTTTTCAAAATCCAGATAATCAAATTGTTAGTACCATTGTAGAAGACGAAATTGCTTTTGGCCCAGAAAACCTTGGTTTACCAAGAGAAGAAATTCGAAGAAGAGTAGACTATGTTCTTGACCTTATCGGGATGACTGAATATATACACAAAGTTCCAGCTCAGTTGTCAGGAGGACAAAAGCAAAGAATAGCTATAGCTTCGGTTTTAGCAATGATGCCAGATATAATAGTTTTCGATGAACCTACTGCTATGCTTGATCCTATTGGAAGAAAAGATGTTATGAGAACAATGAAGATGCTTAACGATGAAGAAAATATGACTATAGTTAATATCACTCACCATATGGACGAAGCAGTACAAGCAAGTAGAGTAATAGTTATAGACGGTGGAAAATTAGTTTTAGATGGAAAACCAAAAGAAGTTTTCGCTGAAGTTGATTTATTAAAAAGTATCGGACTTGATGTCCCTCAAGTAACAGAATTATCCTATCTCTTAAAAAAAGACGGTTATAATTTAGATGACGGAATTATTGGAATAAATGAATTGGTGGATGCTTTATGATAATTGAATTAAAGGATTTATCCCATATATACAATATGAATCAAATTAATGAACTATATGCTCTAAAAGATATTAACCTTACAATTAGTTCTGATAATTTTACTGGAATTATTGGACATACTGGAAGTGGTAAATCTACTCTTGTTCAACATCTTAATGGATTATTGAAACCGAACAAGGGTAAGGTGATTGTCAATGGTGTAGATATTAATGAAAAATCAGATAATGCTAAAAAAGAAAAGCAAAAAATCGGTTTGGTTTTTCAATATCCAGAGCACCAACTCTTTGAAGAAACTATTTTCCAAGACATCGCTTTTGGACCAAAAAACCAAGGCCTACAAGGTGATGAACTGAAAAATAGAGTTGATGAATCAATGCTTAATGTTGGCCTTGACTTAGATATGAAAGAAAAATCTCCTTTTGAAGTATCGGGTGGTCAAAGAAGGAGGGTGGCGATTGCAGGAGTTATTGCAATGAAACCTGAAATTCTTATTCTAGACGAACCAACTGCAGGCCTTGACCCTAAAGGTAGAGATGAAATTTCATCATATATAAAATGTTTGCATGAAAAGGGAGTTGGAATTATTTTTATTTCTCATAGCATGGAAGATACAGCTAGGCTATGTGATGAGATAATTGTAATGGATAAAGGACAACTTATTAAAAAAGCTGAGCCAAGAGAGATATTTTCTAACCAAGAAAAATTAACTAGTTTGGGATTAGATCTTCCTCAAATAACTCAATTTATGATAGAACTTTCTAAAAAATATCCAGAAATAAGAACTGATATTTTGGATGTAGATGAAGCAAGAGAAGAAATTAATAGGGTAATAGGAGGAGGAAATGCTTAAAGATATTACAATAGGGCAATACCTACCTACAGGTTCTCCTGTCCATAAAATTGACCCTAGGATAAAAATTTTAATTGTAGTTATTTATATGATAGCTGTATTTATGATAAATAACTTTTTGATGTATCTACCGATATTTATTGGAATTATAATTGTATGTATTATAGCGAGGATACCAGTTTCTTATATTCTTAAGGGCTTAAAACCTTTGAGAATGATAATAATTTTGACCTTTTTAATAAATGCTTTGGCAACACCAGGAGAAGAAATTTTTAGGGTTTGGATATTAAGCTTTACTCAAGAAGGGATAAACAGAGCAATTTTTATGGCAGTAAGACTTATCCTTTTAGTTGTCGGAACATCACTTTTAACTTTAACAACTTCACCTATGGAATTGACATTAGGACTTGAAGCAATGTTTAGCCCACTTAAAGGTATTGGGTTCCCAGCCCATGAGATAGCAATGATGCTTACAATAGCATTAAGATTTATTCCTACACTCATTGATGAAACTGATAAGATAATGAAAGCACAAAAATCCAGAGGAGCAGATTTTGAGTCAGGGAATATAATTAATAGGGCTAAAAATCTTATACCATTATTAGTTCCATTATTTATAAACTCTCTTAGAAGTGCTGATGATTTAGCGAGAGCTATGGAATCTAGGTGTTATAGAGGTGGAGAAGGAAGAACTTCTTTAAGTGAGTTAAAGATTAACAATAGAGATATATTTGCTTTAGTAATCACAATAGTATATTTATTTGCTTTTAATTTTCTTGGAAGGTACTTTTAGTGAAGAATATAAGATTAGATATTGCTTATGATGGAACTAATTACAAGGGTTGGCAAAAG
This sequence comes from uncultured Peptoniphilaceae bacterium, assembly GCA_964432945.1. Taxonomy (GTDB): domain Bacteria; phylum Bacillota; class Clostridia; order Tissierellales; family Peptoniphilaceae; genus CAYSPO01. The sequence continues at coordinate 28,268 of CAYSPO010000006.1, read as the reverse complement.
CAAAACCATGCTCCATCAATCCAAGAGGAAATTGAAAAAGCTATATTTAAAGCCTTTAACCAGAAGATAAATTTAACAGTTGCAGGTAGAACAGATGCAGGAGTTCATGCATATAAGCAAGTTGCTAACTTTAAAATCGACATTGATATCCCAGCAGATAAAATATATTATTGGATAAACGCTAACTTAAGTGATGATATAAAGATATTAAAAAGCGAAGAAGTTTCAGATTGTTTTCATGCCAGATTTTCAGCAAAGAAAAAAGTTTATGTTTATAAAATTTATAATAGAAATGATCTACATCCTATTTATAGGAATAATTATGAGGTTATTTATAATAAACTTGATATAGATCTAATGAAAGAGGCTTCAAAGAAATTTATAGGATTAAAAGATTTTTCTTCTTTTTCAGCAGCTTTAAATCCAGGTACAAATACAATAAGATCTATTAATAGGATAGAATTCAGAGATAATTTCCCTATTCTTGAAATTGAATTTGAATCAGAATCATTTCTGCGAAATCAAATTAGGATTATAGCTGGCACCTTAGTTCAGATAGGCAGATATAGGATGGACATTAATAAATTAGACTATATTTTCGAATCTAAAGATAGAACGAAAGCTGGACCTACCTTAACAGGTTCTGGTCTTTATCTTGTAGATATTATTTATTAATATCTACTTAAATAAACCCGAAATCACTAAGTGATTTTGGGTTTATTTAATTTACATAATTAATACACAAATTTTGGGTATTATAATAATAGACTATAATAAAAATTTTAGAGAGGTGAGCAAATGGACCAAGATGATAATCAGAAAAAACCTATTTTTTACTATTATATAATAGGTATAATTATTTTAATTTTACTAAATGCTCTTCTAGTTCCACAGATAAAATCAAGAAATACTGTCGAAGTACCATATTCGAAATTTGTTCAAGAGCTGGAAGATAAAAATGTAGAGAATGTAGTGATATCAGATGATCAAAGAGAAATAAGATTTGAATTAAAAGATGGAAAAAATAATGTAAACTTCACAACTGGGAATATGTCAGAAGATAATCTTGTGGCTAGGTTAGAAGAATCAGGGGTAGATAACTATAAAACTGAAATACCTACTGAGGCTTCTCCACTTTTGGCGTTTTTACTTACTTGGATAATTCCATTTATATTTATTTTTGGACTAGGTCAAATTTTAATTAGGTCTATGGCAAAAAAATCTAATCAAGGAGTTATGTCCTTTGGAAAAAGTAATGCTAAAATATATGTTAAATCAGAAACAGGGAAATCATTTAAAGATGTAGCAGGTCAAGATGAAGCGAAAGAGTCATTAAATGAGATAGTGGATTTTTTAAATAACCCAACTAGCTATAGAAAAATAGGAGCAAAACTCCCTAAGGGTACTCTTTTAGTAGGACCTCCGGGAACTGGTAAAACTCTTATGGCTCAGGCTCTAGCTGGAGAAGCAAATGTTCCGTTTTTCTCTATATCAGGCTCAGAATTCGTTCAAATGTTTGTCGGTATGGGTGCAACAAAGGTTAGAGATCTTTTTAAGCAAGCAAAAGAGAAAGCACCTTGTATAATATTTATTGACGAAATTGATGCTATTGGAAAGAAAAGAGATTCATCAGGTTTTGGTGGTAATGATGAAAGAGAGCAAACTCTAAATCAGCTCTTAAATGAAATGGATGGTTTTGAAGGGAATGAAGGAGTAGTTATTTTAGCGGCAACTAATAGACCTGAAATTCTAGATCCAGCCTTAACAAGACCGGGAAGATTTGACAGAGAAATTAGAGTAGAACTTCCAGATTTAAAGGGAAGGGAAGCTATCTTGAAAGTCCATGCTAAAAAGGTAAAGACAGATGGTAATATAGATTTCAAAAATGTTGCTCTTGCGACAGCAGGATCCTCAGGAGCACAGTTAGCTAATATTATTAATGAGGGAGCTTTACGAGCAGTAAGAGAAGGACGAAATACTGTTTCTGAAAGAGATCTTTTAGAATCAGTAGAAGTTGTAATAGCTGGACATGAGAGGAAAAATGCAGTTATATCTCCAAGAGAAAAGAAACTTATTGCTTATCATGAAGTTGGTCATGCCTTAGTTGCAGCAAAGCAGTCTAATTCAGCTCCAGTAACAAAAATTACAATAATTCCTAGAACTTCAGGTGCTTTAGGGTACACTATGCAAGTTGAAGAAGAAGAAAGATTTTTAATGACTAAAGAAGATTTGTTTAATAAAATCGTAACTTTAACTGGTGGAAGATGTGCTGAAGAATTAATTTTTGATGTTAAAACTACAGGTGCATCTAATGATATAGAAGTGTCTACAAAGTATGCTCGAGCTATGGTAACAAGATTTGGTATGACCGATGAATTCGGTATGGTAGCAATGGAAACAATAACTAACCAATATCTTGGTGGAGATTCATCTTTAAGTGTATCTTCAGGTACTGCTGATAAAATCGATGAATTAGTTAAAGATATAATTCAACAAGCTCACGACAAGGCATATAATATTCTTAAAGAAAACGAAGAAAGTCTTCATAAAATCTCAGAATTCTTACTTGAGAAAGAAACTATTACTGGTGAAGAATTTATGAGTATTTTAGAGGAAGATAAAAAAGAACTTGTAGAGATTGAGTAAAATAAAAAACCATCTAAAAGTATAAATACTTTTAGATGGTTTTTCTCATATATAATTGATTTAAGAGAAAAGAATTATTTTGCTTTTCTAATATCTTGTATAAGCTATTGATAAACTCATATTTAAATTTATAACTTGTTTTATTAAATTTAAGTATAGTTAAATGAATACAAGCAAATTACTTCTCAGAAAAGCTAAAAAGCACCTTAGATTAAAATGTACATATTAGATAAATTACTATATAAATCTCTTGATTAAAGAGAGTAAAAACTTAAATTTAAATTGTAAAGGTTTAAAAAACCTTGCAAAATCCTTGAAATATAGTATAATGAATAAGGTTATAAGGTTAGTTATTGAAAAGTATCTGCCCCGATCTTTTCCGTATTTGAGCCTGACCGCATTGTGGCTGAGCGAGCGGTATAAAAAAACTCAGATCTACAAAGACCGCCAATATGGAGAGCGGAGTCTAAATAGTCCATATCGAATATAAAGATTAGAGGAGGATATGATGAAATCATATATTGCATCTCCAAAGGACATTGAAAGAAAATGGTATATCATTGACGCAGAAGATATGGTCCTTGGAAGAGTATCAACAGAAATTGCTAGAATTTTAAGAGGAAAGCATAAACCAACATATACACCATTCATTGACACTGGTGATTATGTTATTGTTATCAATGCAGATAAAATTAGACTAACTGGTAACAAATTAAAACAAAAGAACTATATTTACCATACTGGGTATCCAGGTGGACAAAGACAAATTCCATATAATGAATTAATGGAAAAGAAACCTACAATGGCAATTGAACTTGCTGTTAAAGGTATGCTTCCACACGGAAAACTTGGTAGACAAATGTACAAGAAACTTAGAGTATACGCAGGAACTGAGCACGGACATGAAGCTCAAATGCCTGAAGTATACGAATTTTAAGTAGGAGGTAAATATGGCAGATTTTATAGGTACAGGTAGAAGAAAAACTTCTGTTGCTAGGGTTATTTTAAGACCTGGTAGCGGTAAAGTTACTATAAATAATAAAGATATTACAGAATATTTCGATTATGAAACACTAAGAGTATTAGTTAAATCACCACTTGAAGTAACTGATAATCTTGGAAAATTTGATGTTTTAGTTAATGTTAAAGGTGGAGGATATACTGGTCAAGCTGGGGCTGTTAGACATGGTATAGCTAGAGCTTTATTAAAAGTTGACGAAGAACTAAGACCAATTCTTAAAAGAGAAGGTTTCTTAACTAGAGATCCTCGTAAAAAAGAAAGATACAAATACGGTAAGAAAAAAGCTAGGAAGTCTCCACAATTCTCAAAGAGATAGATTTTTTCAAACTCCTTTTGGCTTTGGCCAAAGGAGTTTTTTTATTCATATAAAATACTCACTTAATTTATTTAACAAATAAACTTTATACTAGTTAGAAATTATCAAAATATTTTATTTTATTTTAATTTTATACTTATTTCACTGTAAGTTATTCACAATAATAACGAAGAAAAGCCTTGAAATAAAGAAAACCGTGAAAACCATCTATGGAATATTGAGAAATATATAGCTTGCTTCTATTTTCTATTGTTGCAAAAACTAAAGTAGTCTTGTATAATCAATATAGATAACATACACTTATCTAACTATAATAAAGGAGGAAATATATGGAACTGAGAAAAACAGCTTTTTTCGATATTCATGAAGAACTTGGTGCTAAGATGATAGATTACGCAGGATGGGCCCTACCTTCTGAATACGAAGGGTTAGTAGCAGAGCATAATGCGGTTCGTGAAAATGTAGGTTTATTCGATGTATCTCACATGGGAGAATTCTATTTTGAAGGACCAGATGCATTAAGATTTGCTAATTATATCTTTTCAAACAATATTGACAATGTAGAAAACGGACAATGTCAATACACCTTACTATTAAATGATCATGGTGGAGTAGTTGACGATTTAATCCTTGCGAAAATCAACGACGAAAAAATCTTTATGGTTGTAAATGGTGCTAACGTTGAAAAAGATTATGAATGGATTACTGCTAGGACTGAAGGATTTGATGTTAAAGTTATTGATGATACTGACAAATTCTCTGTAATAGCGGTACAAGGACCTAATGCACCAAAAGTAGTTCAAACACTTACTGATTATAATTTAGATGATCTAGGTTATTATCATATGGTGGAAGATATTGAAATAGCTGGTAAAAAGGCTAACATTTCAAACTCTGGATATACTGGTGAAGCTGGATATGAAATCTATACAGCTTGGGATGATGGTCCGGCAGTATGGAAAGCGCTTATGGAAGAAGGAGCCGTTTCATGTGGTCTTGGATGTAGAGATACTCTAAGATTTGAAGCAGCGATGCCACTTTACGGAAATGAAATGGACGAAGACCATTCACCTATCGAAGCAGGACTTAAGTTCGCTATTAAATTCGATAAGGGAGATTTCGTAGGAAAAGAAGCACTTGAAAAAGAAATTGAAGAAGGTCAAAAGAAAAAAATCATTGGCCTTGAACTAAAGGGTAAAGGTATTCCACGTCAAGGATATAAAATTCTTAAAGATGGAAAAGAAATTGGTGAGATAACTACTGGTTACTTGTCACCAACCCTTGGTAAACCACTTGCGAATGTAATAATCGATACCGAAGAAGCAGTTGAAGGAAATGAAGTTGAAGTTCAAATAAGAAAGAAAACTGTTCCTGCTGTCTTAGTTGGTAGAAGATTTTTACAAAATAAATAATATTAAAGAACTACTTAAGGAGGATTTTGTTAATGAAAGTTGAAAAAGGTTTATTTTACACTGAAGATCATGAATGGGTTAAAGTTGAAGGTAACGAAGTTACTATAGGTCTTACTGACTATGCTCAAGATCACCTAGGAGACATCGTTTATGTTGAACTTCCAGATGAAGATGATGAAATCGATGCAGGTGATGCAGTTGCATCTATAGAATCAGTTAAGGCTGCTTCTGATGTTATGACTCCATTTGATGGAAAAGTTATAGCTGTTAATGAAGATCTAGACGATGAACCAGAAGCTGTTAACGAAGATCCATACGCTAGCTGGATAGTTAAATTAGAAGTTGAAGATGCTGATACTAGCTCATTAATTTCTGACGAAGACTATCAAAAAATGATGGACGAAATGGAGGGCTAAACTATGTATCCATACATCCCTCTATCTCAAGAAGAAGAAAGAGAGATGCTGGATAGAATAGGTGTTTCCTCAATTAAAGATCTGTTTAAGGACATCCCTGAAGAGGTGTCCTTAGACGGAGATTTAGATTTACCTGAAGCAAAAAGCGAATTAGAGGTTATGTCTTATCTATCTAAATTGGCTAGCATGAATGTTACAACTAGTCAAATGCCATCTTTCTTAGGTGTTGGTTCTTATGATCATTACATTCCTACTGTAGTAGGTCATATTACTGGAAGAAGTGAGTTCTATACTTCATATACACCATATCAACCAGAAGTAACTCAAGGTACTTTACAATATATATTTGAATTCCAAACATTTATTTCAAACTTAACAGGACTAGAAATTGCAAACGCATCTTTATATGATAATGGATATGCAATAGCTGAAGCAGCTATTATGTGTGCTAATACTAATAGAAAAGATAAAGTTGTTGTTTCTGAATCTGTAAGCCCAACTTCAAGACAAGTTCTAGACACTTATACAAGTAGTTTAGGTATTGAAGTTATAACTGTTCCAATGAAAGACGGAGTTACTGACCAAGAAGAATTAGCAAAAGTTGTTGATGATTCTGTTGGTGCTGTAATTATTCAATCTCCTAACTTCTTTGGACACTTAGAAGATGTACAAGTTGCATCTGATTTAGCTCATGGAGTTAAAAAATGCTCAATGGTATTATCAACAGACGTATCTTCACTAGGTATTCTTAAGAAACCAGCTGAGTACGGTGTAGATGTAGTAGTTGGAGACCTTCAATCAATGGGTATGAATTCTGCCTTTGGTGGACCTACTTGTGGATTTATGGCTACAACTAAACAATTCCTAAGAAAGTTACCAGGAAGAATTGTTGGTCAAACTGAAGATCAAGACGGAAACAGATGCTGGGTACTAACATTATCTGCTAGAGAGCAACATATCAGAAGAGAAAAAGCTACTTCTAATATTTGTTCAAACCAAGGTCTTAACGTTCTTGCTGCAACTGTTTACATGAGTGTTATGGGTAAACAAGGAATGAAAGAAGTTGCTTCTCAAGCTACTAAAAAAGCTCACTACTGCTATAATAAGTTAATTGAAACAGGTAAATTCAAAGCGTTTTCCGACGCTCCATTCTACAAAGAATTTGCTGTAGTTTCTGATATTCCTACAGAAGAACTAAATGCAAAACTTAAAGAAGCTGGAATCATCGGTGGATTTGCTGCAAATAGATTCTATGAAGGAATTGGTAATGTAACAATTATCGCAGTTACTGAAAAGAGAACAAAAGAAGAAATTGATAAATTCGTAGAAGTTATGGGGGAGGCTTAATATGCAATCAAATTATAATAAACTAATATTTGAAGTCTCTACTCCTGGCAGTAAAGGTTATAAATTACCTGATCTTGATGTAGAAGATGTAGAATTAAAAGATATAATTTCGGAAGATTTTTTAACTGATTGTGACCTTGATTTCCCTGAAGTAAGTGAAACAACAGTTGTAAGACATTATACAAATCTTTCAAACAGAAACTATAACTTAGATGCTGGTATTTATCCACTAGGATCTTGTACTATGAAGTACAATCCTAAAATCAACGAAAATATGGCCGCTCTAGAAGGATTCTCTAAAATTCATCCATACCAAGATGAAGAAGATGTTCAAGGTGCTTTAAGGCTACTTTATGAACTAGGAGAAGCTCTTAGCGAAATCCCTGGAATGGACCACGCAACTCTTCAACCAGCTGCTGGTGCTCAAGGTGAGTATACAGGTGTTAAGCTTATTAAAGCTTACCATGAAAAAAATGGTCAAGGACATAGAAATAAAATTATTATCCCTGACACTGCACATGGTACAAACCCTGCAACTGCAGCAAGAGCTGGATATGATATCATAGAACTAAAATCTAACGAAAAAGGCATGATAGATTTAGATGCTCTAAGAGCAGCTGTTGGGGAAGACACAGCAGGACTTATGCTTACTAACCCTAACACTGTAGGTATCTTTGATGAAAATATCCTTGAAATCACAAACATTATTCATGAAGCTGGTGGACTTTGCTACTATGATGGAGCTTCATTAAATGGTATAATGGGTAAGGCAAAACCAGGAGAAATGGGATTTGATGCAATGCACTACAACCTTCATAAGACTATGTCTACACCACATGGTGGCGGTGGACCTGGATCTGGAGCGGTTGTATGTAAAGATTTCTTGGCTGAATTTTTACCAACACCAGTTGTTTGTAAAGATGAAGATAGATATTTCTTAGACTACGATAGACCTAACTCTATAGGTAAATTACTAGACTTTTATGGACATTTTGGTATACTTGTTAGAGCTTACACATATATCTTAACTATGGGTAGAGATGGTCTAACAAGAGCATCAGAAGTATCTGTATTAAATACAAACTATATTCAAAGTATCTTAAAAGAATACTATGAACTTCCTATTGATAGGATTGCTAAACATGAGTTTGTATTAAACGGACTTAAAGATGCAAGCCCTGAAATCACTACTAATGATATTGCCAAGAGAATTCTTGACAAGGGCTACCATGCACCAACAGTTTACTTCCCATTAATCTTCGATGAAGCTATGATGATGGAAGTTACTGAAACAGAGTCTAAAAAAGACATTGACAACTATGTTAATGCGTTAATCGAGATTGCTAAAGAAGCAAAAGAAAATCCAGAGTTACTAACAGGAGCACCACACAACACTCCTATTAGTAGACCTGATGAAACAAAAGCTGCAAAAGATGTTATCATAACATACAAGGCAGAAGATAAGTAAAAAGGAGTTAAAATTGACTAAGACAATAACAGTTATCGGTTCTGGTCCAGGGGGATACGAATGTGCAATTAGAGCTGCACAATTAGGAGCGGATGTAAACCTAATAGAAAACAGAGAACTTGGTGGTACTTGCTTAAATAGAGGTTGTATACCAACAAAGGCTTATTGGAGAAATGCAGAAGTTGCAGATCTTTTAGCTAGAAAAGAAGAATTCGGATTTGACTTTGAAGGAGACTTTACAGTTGATGGAAAGAAACTTCAAGATAGAAAGATCGCTATTTGCGATAACCAAAGAAATGGTGTTGAGTTCCTAGTTGGATCTTACGATAATATTAAGCTATACAGAGGAACTGGATCATTTAAATCTAAAAATGTAATCCAAGTAGAACTTAATGATGGCGGAGTAGAAGAAATTGAAACAGACTATACAGTTATAGCTACTGGTTCAGAACCATCAGTTCCTCCAATTGAAGGAGCTGATCTTGAAGGTATTATGACTTCAGATGAAATTCTTGATATTGACTATGTTCCAGAATCTATTGTAATAATAGGTGGTGGAGTTATTGGTCTTGAGTTTGCTTGTATCTATGCAAAGTTAGGTTCAGAAGTTACTGTAATAACTAATGCTGTTCTTGGAACTGCTGATGGAGAAATCTCTAAGAGACTTCCAAGATTTTTAAAAGCTGCTGGAATCAAGTTAATCAACAAGGCAACTGCAGGCAAAATTGAAAAAGCAGATGGTGGTTACAAAGTAACTGCGAACTATATCGGTAAGGAAAAAACTGAAGAAGTTATTGGTACTGATGTACTAGTAGCTACTGGTAGAAGACCTTATATGAACAGCTTAAATGCTGAAGCTGCTGGAGTTAAATATGAAAGATGGGGAATCCCTGTTGATAAAAATCTTATGACTAACGTTGATGGCATTTATGCAATCGGAGACGTTATCGAAGGATCTATTCAATTAGCTCACGCTGCATCATTCCAAGGTGTTTCTGTTGTAGAAAACTTACTTGAAGGTTCTTCTGAAGCTATCTTAGATGTAATTCCTGCTGCTACTTTTACTTTCCCAGAAGTTGCTCAAGTTGGACCAACTGAAGATGAATTAAAAGAAGCTGGAATTAAATACCATGTTGGAAAATTCAATTATGCTGCTAACGGAAAAGCTGTTTCAATGGGGGAAACAGAAGGATTCGTTAAAGTAATTGCGAATGAAGATTTATCTCAAATTATTGCTTGTCATATAATTGGACCACACGCAAGTGATATGATACATGAAGCTACTATTGCCATCACAAGTAAAATCTCTGTTGATGACTTAATAGGAACTATCCATGCTCACCCTACTCTAAGTGAGACATTTATGGAAGCAGTACATGCTTTAAAAGGCGCTTCAATTCATTCAGCACCAGCTAAATAATAAAATTAAAGCGTCCTACGGGACGCTTTTTTTATACTATGCTTATAATAAGCGTTTATACAATTTTGGTTCTTATTGCTACTTTTATTATGGGTACAAAACTCTACAAAAAGTCTGGAACTAGATTGGATATTAAAATTAAAGATTTTGTTGAAGGAAATAGAACCCCACAAAGCTACAAGATAATGTCTCAGATAACAAGACTTGCTAATGTAGAAACTATATTTATTTTAGTCTTAGTATTGACATTGTTTTTTATAAACAATAGAAATCATGTTGCTGCTACATCTATCTTATTAGCTGCTGTTTTTTCAACTATTGCAAGTCATGGCTTAAAAATACTTTTCAAAAGATCAAGGCCTATTAAAAGGAAAGAACTAAACTATGTTGGTTATTCTTTTCCAAGCGGTCATTCTACTATTGGAATATGCTTTTATACAGTCTTAGGATACCTTATGACTCAGCTTTATGGATTTAATCCGATAGTTACAATATTTGCATTTATGTTAGGTCTAATAGTGGCCTTTAGCAGAATATATCTATCTGCTCATTGGACAATAGATGTATTGTTTGGCATATTACTTGGAACTGCTTGTACTGCTTGGGTTATTTATTTGTTTGACCAAGGAGCAGATGTAATAGCGTGGTTTTTAGTGTAGGTTTATTTATAATCCTTAGGCTATCTAATAATAGGTGATTATTATAGTTAATGTGTATGAAAAAGAGTAAAGGTTTCTTATGATTTTATAATAATCAAAATATAAGAGACCTTTACTATTGATAAATACATTACATATAGTTGTGAATTATAAAGCCTTGTAAAAAAATTATATTTACGAATCAAAACATAAAATAATTATATTAAAATGCTTATTGAAATGGATTTCCTTTTATGTTCAAATACACTAATTAAAGCTATTCTTATATATAAGATATTCTAATAAATATATAAGGGAAAACACTAACACTTAGGTAGATTTTTCGTGCTTTATTTGGTATAATTTAATTGCACGAGTAGGAGGTTGGAGATGGAGGAAAAGGTTGTCATCGGAAATGAAATAGGTCTTCATGCAAGACTAGCAGCAAAATTCATATCAATATCAAATAAATATGACTCAGATATATTAGTAGAAAAAGAAGGAAAAGAATATAACGGCAAGAGTTTAATTTCTATAATGAGTATGGGAGCAATAAAAGGTGAAACGATAACTATAAAAGCCGAAGGTGATGATGGTAAAGAAGCCATCGATAAATTGACCGAACTATTAACTGAAGATAGTATTTAAGAATGGAAACTCCAAGTTTTTGGAGTTTTTTTATTGCTTTTGTATATGACAATTCATTTTACCTGTGATATTATTTAATAAGGAAAAGTCGTAAAATAGGGGGAAATATGGAAAGATTATTATCTTATGTTCAGAACTTAAGATTTATAGACCTATTAGATATTATTGTTGTTGCATTTTTAATATATAGGTTTATTTTATTTGTAAAAGAAACTAGAGCAGAGCAACTTATAAAAGGTATTGGAGTGCTTATTCTGACGACAACCCTAGCTAAGTTTTTTAATATGTATACCTTAACTTGGATTCTTGATCAAGTCTTAGTTTTTGGTATGCTAGCTCTATTAATAGTTTTTCAACCAGAACTCAGAAGAGGCTTAGAGTTTGTAGGTAGATCTAATTTGCTTTCCAAGCCCCTAAGGCAAGTTCAAGATGAGGATTTAAAGACTCGAACTAAAGAGCTTACTATTGCGATGACTTCACTATCAAGGCAGAAAATAGGAGCTTTGGTTGTTTTGGAAAGAGAAACAGGCCTTAATGAATTTGTGGATACAGGAACAAGACTTAATGCAAATGTATCATCAGAATTACTGATTAATATCTTTATCCCGAATACACCACTACATGATGGAGCTGTAATCATTAGGCAAGGTAAAATACTATCAGCTTCTTCGTTTCTACCTTTAACTGAAAATAAAAATTTATCTAAAGAGTATGGAACAAGGCATAGAGCAGCAATAGGAATAACTGAAAAATCAGATTCTATAGCTGTTATTGTTTCGGAAGAAACAGGAACAATATCAGTAGCTGAAAATGGGAAATTGAAAAGATATTTAGATGAACAAACCCTAGAAGAGATATTATTAAAGGCTTTTAAGGAAAGTGAAAATGGATTAATTAACTCTATAAGAGCAGGTGCAAATGATAATGACGAAAAATCTGAATTATAAAATAGTTTCTGTTATTACAGCTATTCTTCTTTGGATATATGTTGTAGCAACAGTAAATCCAACTATTGAAAGAGAATATAAAAATGTTCCTATAATATATAAAAATCTAGATTATATTTATAGTAACGATTTAGATATAGTTGGTGAAAAATACGCTAATGTTAACGTAAAATTATCGGGACAAACTAATGATTTTATAAATGTAACAGAAGCAGATATTAGAGCAGAAGTTGATTTAAAGAACTTTGATGAAGAGGCTGATTCTATACAGATTAATTTTTATGTACCTAACCACCTTAGATTAGTAGATAAATCTATATCTGAAGTTCCGATAAAAATAGAAAAAGTTATTTCTAAGGAAATTAAAGTTGAGATTAAGCAAGAAGGTACTCCAAGCGATAATTTAGCTGTACTATTGGGCTCTGTAATTCCTGAATCTGTTGTAGTAGAAGGAGCTAGCTCTAAAGTAGATCAAGCTGCAAAAGCAATAGCACTGCAAAACATGGAAGAAATAAAATCAAATACTACAAGAAATGTTCCTATTACTATAGTAGACTCTAATGATGAAGAAATTGTTGGATTAAAGCTTTCACAAAACTTTGTTAATGTATCTTTTGAAACTTATAAGTTAGTAAATTTACCTATAAAGTTTGTAACTACTGGGGAATTAGATAAGGATATAAGCGTAGTTGACTTTGAATTAAGTCAAACTGAAGTAGCACTTTTAATTCCACCTGATGTAAAAATAGATACAAAAGAAATAGAAACTAAGCCTTTTGACTTAGGTCAAGTTAAAGAAAGCGGTAAGTATAATTTTGAACTTCATCTTCCAGAAGGAAGTATGCTTCGAGAAAAAGATAAAGAATTTACAGTTGACTACAATGTAGTAAAAAGTAAGGTTAAAACAGTTGATTTAAATCCTAAACTTGTTGAGATAAAAAATAGTAGTCATCCAAGCAATTTATTAGATGAAGAATATGAAGGTAGTATTTTAATAGAATATTCAGGCCCAGAAAAACAAATAGATGAGTTAAAAGAAGAAAATATAAAAGTTTTTGTTGATGCTGAAGGATTAGCTAGTGGAAAGCACTACCTTGAAGCTCAAGTTGAAGAAATAGAGGGTCTTAGAATAAATAGAATTATTCCAAATCGTATAGGAGTGAAATTACAAGATTGATACCTAATTATATTTTACAGGTAATAAGTATGATTGAAGAAAATGATGAAGAAGCCTATATAGTCGGTGGAGCTGTCAGAAATTATTTGTTGAAAAGGTCTATTAATGATTATGATATAACAACTAGTGCTAAGCCTGAGAAAATAAAAGAAATTTTTAACTCATATACCACTGTTGATATTGGTTCTAAATATGGAACAATAATCGTTATTATCGATAAGAATAGAGTTGAGATAACAACTTATAGAACTGAAAGTGATTATGATGGTAGAAGACCGGGTATTGTTAAGTTTTCGGATAGTTTAGAAGAGGATTTGAAAAGAAGAGATTTTACTATAAATTCAATGTGTTATAATCCTAAAAGTGGTCTAATAGATTATTTTCAGGGTCAGGAGGATTTAAATAATAAGCGAGTTACAGCCATTGGTAATCCTAAAGAAAGAATTGAAGAAGATTACCTAAGAATTTTAAGAGCTGTAAGATTTGCATGTCAGCTTGATTTTTCTATAGATGACGAGCTATCTAATGCTATTAAAGAAGAAAAAAATAATCTAAATCGTATAAGTGTAGAAAGGATTAAAGAAGAATTCAATAAAATTCTTCTATCAAATCGCCCATCTCGAGGTATAGATTTACTGGATTATCATGGATTACTGGAAATAATATCTTCAGATATTTATAAGATGATAGGATTTAATCAGTATAGTAGTTTTCATGATTTAGATTTATATAATCATACTATGAAGGCTTTGGATAATACTAAACCTATATTAGAATTAAGGCTTGCGGCTTTATTTCATGATGCCGGCAAGCCTGAATCTTTTTTTATAGATGAAAAAAATGAAGGAAGATTTTATGGACACCAAATGATTTCTGGAGAAATTGTCAAAGCATTTATGCAACAATATAGGTACTCTAACAATCAAATTAATACAGTGGTAAGGCTAGTTGAAAGGCATATGGATAATGTAAATCCTTATACCCCTAAAAGTATTAGAAAATTAGTTAGAAGAATGGGCAAAGATATTAACTTGCTATTCGACTTACAAGAGGCTGATGTAAAGGCAACTAATGCAGAAGTTAATTTAGAGAATATAATAAAGGGCAGGCAACTTGCTAACGAAGTGTGGGATAAAAAACTACCAACGAGTAAAAAAGATCTTGCTATAAATGGAGGAGACCTTATAAAAATTGGTTTTAAACCAGGAAAAGAATTAGGCGATTTTTTAGATTATTTAGTTGAATTAGTAATAGAGGATGATTCTTTAAATAACAAAAAATCTCTTTTAAATATAGCTAAAAAGCATATTGGAGGATAATATGAAATATTTTGGAACAGATGGTATAAGAGGAGTTGCAAATACAGAGCTAACTCCAGAACTTGCTTATAAAACGGGTAGAGCTGTTGCCTATAAGCTAAAAGAGGAAAATAGTGCTATTGTTATTGGTTCTGATACAAGGCAAAGCAGGGACTTGTTAAAATCAGCTTTAACTGCTGGAATACTTTCTATGGGTTTAGATGTAATTGATTTAGGAATAATACCTACTCCAGCTGTTGCATACTTTACCAGAAAAATGGAAGTAGGAGGAGGCATTGTAATTTCTGCTTCTCATAATCCAGGAAAATTCAATGGCATTAAGCTTTTTGCATCAACTGGATTTAAGTTTCCAGATAAATTTGAAGAAGAAATTGAAGAATTAATAGACTCTTCTATTGATTATTATGCAGAAGGTTCTGAAGTTGGAAAAATAAGATATAAAGATGATGCCCATAAAGAGTATATTGATTTTATCTTATCTACTTGTGATTTAGACTTAAATAATATGAAAATCTGCTTGGATTGTGGACATGGTGCAACAAGTGAAATTGCAGAAAAATTATTTACAAGGGCAGGAGCCGAAGTTATAGCACTTAATACCGATTATAACGGAATGGATATTAACGATAACTGCGGTTCTACGAATTCAAATATTGTTGCTCAAGCAGTTTTAGATAATAATGCAGATGCAGGATTTTCTTTTGATGGTGATGGAGACAGACTAATAGCTGTTGATGAAAAAGGAAGAGTAATGGATGGAGACCATTATCTTGCGGCTCTTGCTAAATATATGAAGGATAAGAAAACTCTTAAATCCAATGGAGTTGTAGGAACTGTTATGGCAAACCTTGGGCTAAGGAAGTTCCTTGAAGAAAACAATATTGACTTTATTGCTGCAAATGTTGGCGATAGATATGTGCTTGAAGAAATGATAAAAGGGGAATATAATCTTGGTGGAGAACAATCAGGCCATTTTCTTCTTTTAGATGATAATACAACTGGGTGTGGTTTGCTTTCAGCTGTGAAACTATTAGAGGTAGTTAATGAAACCGATAAAAGCATGTCTGAGCTTAATGATTTAATGGTTTCCTATCCACAAGTATTAGTTAATGCAAAAGTTAGCAATGAAACAAAAAATAAGTATTTAGAAGATCAAGAAATAAAAAGTGCTATTGAAAAGTTTGAAGAAGATTTTCATGGCAAGGGTAGAGTTTTGATTAGGCCATCTGGAACAGAGCCTTTAGTTAGGGTTATGGTTGAAGGAGAAGATGATTCAGTTTTAGAGAAAAAATGTAGGGAATTAGTGGAGTTAATCGAAAATAGATTAGGATAAACCTATTGTAATTAAATATAATATGTTATAATGATTCAATATGATTGGGGGATAAGAATGACAATAGAATTAAAATCAAACGAAAATGACAAAGCAGTTTTTACTGTACAAATACAAGGTGAAGAATTTGATAATGCAGTAAACAAGGTTTACAACGAAAGCAAAGGACAATTCAATATCCAAGGATTTAGAAAAGGCAAAGCTCCAAGAAAAATTATAGAAGTTAATTATGGACAAACTATATTTTATGAAGATGCCTTAAATGAAATTATGAACGAAAAATATGGAGAAGCTCTTGAAGAGTTAGAGATTAATCCAATAGATTATCCAGAAGTTGACGTTAAAGGAGAAATTTCAATAGAAAAACCTTTTGAAGTTGAATTTACAGTTCAATTAATGCCAACTCCTAAATTAAAAGATTATTCAGACGCAGAAATTGATGTAATTCAAATGGTTGCAACAGATGAAGACTTAGATCAAGTTCTTGAAAGCGAGAGAGAAAAGAACTCAAGACTTGTAAGTGTTGAAGATAGACCAGCTGAAAACGGAGATACTTTAAATATAGATTTTGAAGGATTTGTAGATAGCGTAGCTTTTGATGGTGGAAAAAGCGAGAATTATGATTTAGTTCTTGGTTCTAACACATTTATTCCTGGATTTGAAGACGGACTTATTGGAACAAATGCTGGAGATGAATTAGATGTTAATGTAACTTTCCCAGAAGAATATCAAGCAGAAAATTTAGCTGGAAAAGATGCAATATTCAAAGTTAAAGTAAATAATATTAAAACTAAAGAACTTCCTGAATTAGATGATGATTTTGCAATGGATGTTTCTGAGTTTGATACTTTTGAAGAATATAAAACAGATCTTAAAAAACAACTAGAAGAAAATGTTCAAATTAGCAATAAAAACGAAAAATACAATAGAGCAATTAAATGCCTTATTGAATATCTAGAAGTTGAGATTCCAGAAGTTGTAATTGAAAATCAAATTGATCATGAATTACATGACTTTGAACACAGACTAGCTCAAATGGGAATGAACCTTGACACTTATTATCAAATAACTCAAAGTGAAGAAAAAGCAGTAAGAGAAGAACTTAGACCTCAAGCTATCGCTAGAGTTCAATCTGACTTTGCACTACAAGCCTTAGCGGAAGCTGAAGGTTTAACTGCAAGCGAAGAAGAAATTGATAAAGAATTAAGAAACCTTGCTGAACAATATAAAACTGAAGATGTAGATAAATTTGTAGAAGATTTCAAAGCTGAAGAAGACCTAGCTCCAATTGAAAACTTTATAATCACTAACAAGAGTTTAGACAAAGCTGTAGAAGTTGTTAAATTTAATGTAGTGGATAAATATGAAGAACATGGAGTTATAGATCTACCTGAAGAAGAAACCGAAGAAGCTGAGGAATCAGAAGAAGAATAATTGTATTAGAGAGGTGGTAAGATTATGATACCAGTAGTAGTGGAACAAACAAGTAGAGGAGAAAGATCTTATGATATTTATTCTAGACTTTTAAAGGAAAGAATAATATTTTTATCAGGAACCATAGATGATCATTTAGCAAATGTGGTAGTAGCTCAACTGCTATATCTTGTTTCTGAAGATCCTAAAAAGGATATTCACCTATACATTAATTCACCTGGAGGATCTGTCTCAGCAGGATTTGCTATTTATGATACAATGAACTATATAGAATGTGATGTGAGTACAATTTGTATAGGACAAGCAGCTAGTATGGGAGCATTCTTATTAGCGGCAGGTGAGCAAGGCAAGAGATATGCCCTTCCAAATTCTGATATTATGATTCATCAACCCCTAGGAGGAGCTCAAGGACAAGCTGAAGATATAAGAATTCAAGCTGAAAAAATCCTTGAAGTAAGAGAAAAATTAAACAAGATAATTGCTAAGAATACTGGTCAAGACCTCAAGAAAGTTGAAAAAGATACTGATAGGGACTACTATATGTCAGCTGAAGAAGCTGTTGAATATGGAATTATTGATCAGGTAATTGAAAAGGCAATATAATGGAGGTATAGATGGCTAATTTTAACGAAGAGATTGTATGTTCTTTTTGTGGTAAGAGCCAAGATAGCGTAGAAAGGTTAATAGCTGGACCAGATGTTTTCATTTGTAATGAGTGTATAAAGCTATGCGATGATATCATTGCCAAAGAATCCTTTGAAGTTGAATATACTCCTAAGGATTTAATGAAGCCAAAAGAGATTAATGACATACTTAACGATTATGTTATTAAGCAAGATTATGGTAAAAAAGCCCTTTCAGTAGCTGTTTATAATCATTACAAAAGAATTAGTAATATAGAAAACCCAGATGTAGAAATTTCTAAATCAAATGTTTTGCTTATTGGACCAACTGGATCAGGTAAGACCTTACTAGCAAGTACACTTGCTAAAATCTTAGATGTACCTTTTGCTATTGCTGATGCAACTAGCCTTACTGAAGCAGGATATGTTGGAGAAGATGTTGAAAATATTATTCTCAAGTTAGTTCAAGCAGCAGACTATGATATTGAAAGAGCAGAAAAGGGTATAATCTATATTGATGAGATAGATAAAATTACAAGAAAATCTTCTAATCCATCAATCACAAGAGATGTAAGTGGAGAAGGTGTACAGCAAGCTCTTCTTAAAATTATTGAAGGATCAGTTGCCAATGTACCACCTCAAGGTGGAAGAAAACATCCACAACAAGAATATATACAAGTAGATACTAAGAATATATTATTTATAGTTGGTGGAGCATTTGAAGGCTTAGAAAAAATAATTGAAAAGAGATCTGACCATTCTTCCATTGGTTTCGGTGCAAAATCGAAATCAGGGAAAAATGAAAAATATTCTGAATATATAAATGATATTAGGCCTGAAGATATACTAGAGTTTGGTATGATACCTGAATTTATTGGTAGAATACCAGTAATAGTTCCTTTAGAAGAACTAGATGAAAATGCACTCTTTAGAATTCTTACAGAACCTAAGGATGCAGTTATATGTCAGTATGAAGAACTATTCAGAATGGATGGTTTTAAGTTAGTCTTTGAAGAAGATGCACTAAAGGCTGTTGCTAAAAAAGCTTACGAAAGAAAAACTGGGGCTAGAGGACTTAGGTCTATTATAGAAGAACTATTAATGGATACTATGTTTGAAATTCCTTCCCGTAAAGATGTTAATACTTGCTATGTTACAGAAGACAATATTCTTAAAGGAACCAAACCAAGCCTAGTTCAAGAAACACAATCAGAAGTAATTTAGAAGTGGCCCACCTTAAAGGTGGGTTATTTTTAACTATATAGAAGGGAGCGTACAATGGCTGAATATATAATGAATGAAAAATCAATGCCACTTATACCCCTAAGGGGACTTTGGATTTATCCTCATACGGTAATGCACTTTGATGTTGGAAGAGCAAAATCTGTGAAAGCAATAGAAATAGCTTTAGAACAAGATTCAAAGATTTTTCTTACAAGTCAAAAAGACTTTAAAGAAGTAAACCCTAATGAAGAAGACCTATATCAGGTTGGTGTTGTGGCTAATATAAAACAAACTCTAAAGCTTCCAGGAGGCTCTCTAAGAGTTCTTGTCGAAGGTGAGAATAGAGCTAAGTTAAATGAGCTTGAAACTGGTGAATACCTAAAGGCAAAGATTGATGAATTTGTTTATAAAGATGAAGATGCAACTGACGAGGAAATTAATGCTTTAATAAGATTAGTTAAAAATGATCTTAAGGAATTTGAAAAATATAATAATCAATCAAATACTGAAGTATTATTGAGTTTAGGAGATATTGAAGATCCTGGAAGATTTGCAGACACTGTTGCTTCTTATGTTCAATTTGAAATGGAAGAACAAATGGAAATTCTAGGCGAGCTAAATATTCATATAAGACTAGAAAGATTACATGAAATCTTCTTAAAAGAGCTAGAACTTTTAAAAATTCAAGATAAAATTGATGAAGAAGTAAAAAAACAAATAGATGACTCTCAAAAAGAATATTATCTAAGAGAGCAAATGGAGATAATAAAAAAAGAACTAGGAGAGAAATCTAGCCTTGATGAAGCAGAAAATGAATATCAAAAGAAAATTGAAGAAAAAAACCTTCCACAGAACGTTTTAGACGCTGCTTATAAAGAAATAGATAGGTTAGCTAGTCTAAATCCTAGCTCACCGGAAATTAATGTTTCTAGAACTTATCTTGATTACCTCTTAGATCTTCCATGGGGAGAAAAAACTGATTCTGACATAGATATGAATTTCGCAAAAAAAGCCTTAGATAAAGAGCATTACGGTATGGATGAGGTAAAGGATAGAATTCTAGAATATGTAGCAGTTATGAAGAAATCAGGTAGAGTAGGTAGCCAAATTTTATGTTTTGTCGGGCCTCCAGGAGTTGGTAAAACTTCTATATCTAAGTCTATTGCAGAAGCACTTGGAAGGAAATTTGTTAGTATGAGACTTGGTGGAGTTAGAGATGAGGCTGAAATAAGAGGACATAGAAGAACTTATGTTGCTTCTATGCCGGGGAAAATAGTTAAGCTAATGACTACTGCTGGAACAATGAACCCAGTCTTTCTTTTAGATGAAATCGACAAATTATCTCAAGATTTTAGAGGAGATCCAGCATCAGCACTTTTAGAAGTACTTGACCCTGCTCAAAATGATGAATTTACCGATCATTTTTTAGATTTACCATTAGATTTATCTGATGTAATCTTTATTACTACTGCTAACTCTTTAAATACAATACCTCCAGCTTTACTAGATAGAATGGAAATAATAAGCTTAGAAGGATACACTTACGAAGAAAAATATAATATTGCTAAAAAGCACTTAATTCCAAGGGTTTTCGAAGAACATGGAATTAATAAAGATGAAATAACTATTTCTTCTGGTGCTATTAAGTCTTTAATTGAAAATTATACAAGGGAGTCTGGAGTAAGAGACTTAGAAAGAATGATATCAAGAGTAGCGAGACGAGCTATAAGAAAGATGCTAGAGGAAAAACTAGAAAAAGTAAGTGTAAATGCTAGGAACTTATCTGATTTTGCTGGGCAAATTATTTATATTAACGATGATACTTTTGACTCTCCTCAAAAAGGTGTAGTTACAGGGCTTGCTTGGACAAGCGTTGGAGGGGTAATTCTTCATATAGAAGCCAATGTTTTACCAGGAAGCTCAAAACTTCAACTTACTGGAACTCTAGGAGATGTAATGAAAGAATCTGCCTGGGCTGGCCTTTCATATGTTAGATCAAACTATGAGAAGTTTGGCTTAAAAGAAGATTTTTACAAAGATATTGATATCCATATTCATATACCTGAAGGAGCTACTCCCAAAGACGGGCCTTCTGCAGGGATAACTATGGCTATTGCAATGCTTTCTGCTTTAACTGGAAAGAAAATCAGAAATGATGTTGCAATGACAGGTGAAATAACAATAACCGGAAGAGTTCTTCCTATCGGGGGAGTAAAAGAAAAATTATTGGCAGCTAAAAGGCATGGGATAAATAATATTATACTTCCTAAGAAAAACGAAAGAGATATCAAAGAAATGAAAGAAGATGAGTTAAAAGAAATGAATATAAAATATGTAAATTTCTTTGATGAAGTAGCAGATTTGGTGATAATTGATGAAGATAATTAGCTATGAATTAGAAAATGTATCAGGGCTTAGTTCTCAATACCCTAAGGGAGATTTTATGGAGATAGCCTTAAGTGGGAGAAGTAATGTGGGTAAATCTTCTTTTATAAATAATCTTCTTCAAAGGAAGAATATTGCAAGGACTAGCTCTAAACCTGGAAAAACAAGAACAATTAATTTTTATAAGATTAATGATAGTTTTAGGCTAGTAGATCTTCCAGGTTATGGATATGCTAAAGCGTCAAAATCTGATATAGAAAAATGGGCGGATTTAATTAATGATTATCTCACAACTAGAGAACAACTAAAAGAAATATTTCTTATAGTAGATTCAAGGCATGAACCTACTCAGCAAGATTTAGAAATGTATGAATGGATTAAGCATGCAGGATTTACTGGTTATATAATAGCTACTAAAATTGACAAGATAGGTAAAAGTAAGATGGACCAATCTAAAAAAATAATAGCTAAAAAATTAAATGCAGATAGAAATTTAATAATTCCTTATTCTTCTACAGATGGATATGGAAGAAAAGAAGTTTTGGATTTAATTGGAAAAATAATAGAATAAAAATTTTAAAAACAAGAAAAAAAGACAAGCATTAGCTGAGCCTTTGCTTGTCTTTTACATCTCGTATTAGATTTGTTTGAACATATCTTTTGAAGCACCACATAGTGGGCATACCCAATCTTCAGGTATATCTTCAAAAGCTGTTCCAGGCTCGATTCCTCCATCTGGATCGCCAACTTCAGGATCATAGATGTATCCGCATGGTTCACATTCCCATTTTTGCATATTTATCCCTCCTTTTTATTATTATACCCCATTGTAGATTAATAAACACTTAAATTTTCTCTTTCTTCATGTGATAAAATTTAAAAATTGGGTAAAGATATACTGGAATTATTAGGTGGAATTTGAGATGGAGGCAGTCATGGCTTATAGGCATGAAGTAACTATATGTAGCACAATACCTGAAATACAAAGGCATATTGACATAGAGCTAAGAGAATTTAATAGATATATACAAGATGAAGACCTTATTTTTGATTTGAGGTTAGTTTTAAGTGAGTTATTTATTAATGCTTGCGAACATGGCAATAAATGGAATGAAAACAAATGTATAAATTACGAGATAGAGATAGATAATGATCAAGTAAGGTTGGTTGTTGTTGACGAAGGAAAGGGAGTTTCTAAAATTAAACCTTATGATGCGAAAAGTTTAGACTCCTGCGGTAGGGGGCTTAAAATAGTTAAGGAACTTACCGATGAATTAGAACTTAAAAATAATATGGTAACTGCAGTTATTTACTTGTAATTGAAAAGAAGTTTATTTACAACGTAGGCTATATTAGTATAGAATATACGAGGGTGATTTTATGGAAAGAAAGAATGTAAGAAATGTCGCAATTATAGCACACGTTGATCATGGAAAGACTACTCTAGTAGATGGTTTACTAAAGAGTACAGGTATCTTTAGAGAAAATCAGGCTGTTGATGATAGAGTAATGGACTCCGATGATATAGAAAAAGAAAGAGGAATTACTATCCTCTCAAAAAATACAGCTGTTGATTACAATGGCTACAAAATTAACATTATTGATACCCCTGGTCATGCCGATTTCGGCGGAGAGGTTGAGAGAGTTTTAGGTATGGCTGATGGGGCTATTTTAGTTATAGATTCTTTTGAAGGACCAATGCCTCAAACTAAATTTGTTTTAGGAAAGGCTTTTGATCATAAGCTACCGCTTATAATATGCATAAATAAGATAGATAGACCAGATGCAAGAATAGAAGCGGTTAAAGATGAACTTCTTGATTTACTTCTTCAAATGGATGCTGATGAGGAGTATTTAGATTCTCCAACAATTTATGCCTCAGCTAAATCAGGATTTGCAATTGAAAACTTAGACGATGAAAAAGCTGATATGAGACCTCTTTTAGATACTATAGTAAAATGGATACCAGAGCCAAGTGGGGAAATTGATAAACCATTTAAGCTTCTTATCTCTACAACTGACTATAGTGAATATGTAGGTAAAATAGGAATTGGTAAAATAGACTCCGGAGAGGTTCATAAAGGAGATAATCTTTACCTTGTTAACTCTACTAAACCTGATTTCAAAAAGAAAATACATCTTTCAGAAGTATTTGAATTTGAAGGGCTAAAAAGAGTTGAAGTTGAAAACTCAAGTGTTGGAAACCTAGTGGCTGTAACAGGAATTGATGATTTAAGCATAGGAGATACTCTTGTTTCAGGAGATGACCTAAACCCACTTCCGTTCAATAAGATCTCAGAGCCAACCTTATCGATTACTATCTCTGTAAACAATGGTCCTCTTGCAGGAAAAGAAGGAGATTTTGTAACAAGCAGACAGCTTAGAGATAGACTTTATAAAGAACTACAAACAGATGTAAGTCTTAGAGTTGAAGATACAGATTCACCAGAATCATTCAAGGTAAGTGGTAGAGGAGAGCTTCATTTATCTGTTCTTATAGAAAATATGAGAAGAGAAGGATATGAATTTTTAGTATCTAAGCCCGAAGTTTTATTCAAAGTAGAAAACAATAAAAAACTTGAACCAATGGAACTTGTTACCATTGATGTTGATGAAGCATATATGGGGTCAATAATAGAAAAACTTGGCAATAGAAAAGGATTAATCCAACAAATCAAACCAAGTAATTCTGGTTTTACAAGAATAGAAATCCTTATACCAACAAGAGGATTAGTTGGATATAGGACAGAATTTATGACTGATACAAAAGGTAATGGAATTATGAATTCAGAGTTCCAAGGCTATGATAGTCATAAGGGAGATATTCCAAGAAGAAAAACTGGATCTATTGTTGCTTTTGAATCAGGAACAGCTCTTGCTTATGGACTAAATGTTGCTCAAAAGAGGGGACAATTATTTATTGAACCTGGAGTAGAGGTTTACAGTGGAATGGTTATAGGTTCAACAGGAGATGGATTAGATGTTGAAGTAAATGTAACTAAGGGTAAAAAGCAAACTAACATTAGAGCAGGTGCATCTGACGATGCAATTAGATTATCTCCAGTTAAGCAAATGACAATAGAAGAGTTGATGGAATTTATTGAATCTGATGAGCTTATTGAAGTTACGCCAAAGAACTTCAGACTAAGAAAAAGAATATTAGATTCAGGTAAGAGGCATAAAGTGAGGTAAGTATGACACTTAAGGATTTTATATTTGGGATTGGGGGCTTTAACCTAATTCTAGTTTTCGTCCTTATTATTTCGAGAAATGATAAGGATCCAAAAACAACTTTGATGTGGGTTTTGATTATGACCTTTATCCCAGGTATAGGATTTATTCTCTACTTATTCCTAGGACAAGACTTCAAAAAGTCCCAGATGTTTGATGTTAAAACAAAACAGGACGCTATGATTAATGGTTTAGTTAAACATCAATTGGAAAACCTTAGAAAAGAGGAGTTTCTTAAAAATGATGAAAATTTATTAAAGTATGAGGATCTAATAAATCTTAATCTTAAATCAGACCAGTCTATTTTCACTACTGACAATAATATAGAAGTATATTACTGGGGAGAAGAAAAATTTGAAGCCCTACTAAGAGATATAGAAAATGCAGAAATTAGCATAGATATGCAATACTATATCTTCAAAAATGATCAAATAGGTACTAAGGTACTTAATGCACTAACCAAGAAAGCTAGGCAAGGAGTTAGGGTAAGGCTACTTATAGATGGTGTAGGGGGACGTTTTGTTGATGATGAAGATTTAGCGGACTTAAAGCAAGCAGGTGGTCAAATTAGTTTTTTTTTTCCCACAGTTTTGAAAGTTGTCAACTTTAGATTAAATTATAGAAACCATAGAAAGCTTGTAATAATTGATGACAAGCTGGGATACATAGGCGGATTTAATGTTGGCGATGACTATCTCGGAAAAGATAAGTTAGGGCCTTGGAGAGACACCCACCTTAGGTTGGAAGGCTCAAGCGTTGGAGGTCTAAAGTTAAGATTTTTAAAGGACTGGACATATGCTTCAGGAATAGAAACTGATTTTAGAGAAGAAAGAATTAGATTTAATAGCTCAGCTGGAGGAAAATCAGGAGTTCAGATAGTAACATCAGGCCCAGACACAGAATTTGAAAATATTAAAAATGCTTTCTGTAAGATGATATCTAATGCAAAGCATGAAATAATAATTCAAAGTCCTTATTTTATACCTGATGATACAATTATGAATTTATTGATGATTCAATTAGCAGCAGGAGTAGATGTGAAAATAATGATTCCTGGTAATCCCGACCACGCCTTTGTTTTTCCAGCAGGTATGTTTTACTTAGGTAAGCTTGTTAAGGCAGGAGCTAAAGTCTACTTATATGATTACGGCTTTATACACAGCAAGAATATGATTATTGACGATAGTATTTGTACTATTGGCTCAGCTAATATGGATATTAGATCTTTTAAAATTAACTTTGAAGCTAATGCTATAATCTATGATGAAAAAATAAGCCGTAGTTTAAAAGAGCAATTTGAAAAAGATGCTAAGAAATCAGTTATCATGACATATGAAGAATATCAAAATAGATCTTTTAGTTTAAAAGTAAAAGAGATGTTTTCTAAGTTCTTATCACCATTACTTTAGCTTGCAATTTGAAAATTCCTATGATAAAATATGTAAAGCGTGTAAACCGCTCAGATCAGGTATTAAAGCATAGCACCTAAATTTGGCGAGAATAAAATAAAAGGAGGTGCACGCATGTACGCAGTAATAGAGACAGGTGGAAAGCAATACAGAGTTCAAGAAGGTGACGAATTCAGAGTTGAAAAACTTGACGGACAAGTTGGAGACAATATAGTATTTGATAAAGTACTAGTAGTTTCTGATGATAATGGAGTTAAAGTTGGAAAACCAGTTATCGAAGGAGCAAAAGTTGAAGCTGAAATTCTTGATAATGGAAAAGCTAAAAAAGTAATTGCATTCAAATATAAACCTAAAAAAGGTTACCGTAAGAAGAAAGGTCATAGACAACCTTTCACTAAGGTAAAAATTAACTCAATCAATGCATAATGATTGGTATTAAACTTTTTAAAAATCAAGAGACAATTAATAAAATAGAAGTAAATGGTCATTCAGGTTATGCAGATGCAGGAGAAGATATTATATGCGCTAGTATTTCTGTTCTTATGTTTACCTTAATTGAATCTATGGACGGTGTATTGAAGTTAAGCTCAAAGCAATATACATATAAGATAGATCCAAGAGTACCATTTATGAGTTTAGAAATTAAATACGATAAGTTATCGAATGAAGAAATCAATATAGCGAAAGCATTGACTGATACTTTTGAACTAGGAGTTATTAAGTCATCTGAAGATTATAGAGATTTTGTTGAAATTAGCATCCAGGAGGTGTAGAATGTTAAAGTTTAATTTACAGTTCTTTGCTAGTAAAAAAGGACTAGGTAGTACAAAAAACGGTAGAGACAGTGAGGCAAAGAGACTAGGAACCAAAAGGGGAGACGGCGAGTTCGTTGCTGCTGGAAATATCTTAGTTAGACAAAGAGGAACTAAGATTCACCCTGGAACTAATGTGAAAAAAGGTTCAGATGATACTTTATTCGCAGTAGTTGATGGAGTTGTTAGATTTGAAAGAATGGGCAAGAAGAAAGTTAAAGTTTCTGTTTACCCTGAAGCACAAATCGCTTAACCTCAAATGTAAAGCTTGCCTTTAGGCAAGCTTTTTTTGTTAGCTGCAAGACAGCTAGCATAAGTAAGGAGTAGATATGTTTACAGATAGCGTAAGATTATCCATAGCCTCAGGCAGAGGTGGAGATGGAGTTGTTAGCTTTAGAAGAGAAAAGTATGAGCCTTTGGGAGGACCAGACGGAGGCGACGGAGGTAATGGTGGAAATGTTTATATTATAGGAGACGAAAATATAAACACACTATTAGACTACAGATATACAAAAGACTTCAAAGCTGAAAATGGCGAAAACGGTAAGAATAAAAAACAATACGGAAAATCAGGTAAAGATCTAGTATTAAGAGTACCTATTGGAACCATAGTCAAAGACTATGAAAGCAAGGGTGTAATAGTAGATATAACAGAACACATGCAAAAAGAACTTATCATTAAAGGTGGTAGGGGAGGAAAAGGCAATGTTAAATTTGCTAGTTCAGTTAGAAGAGCCCCTAAGTTTGCAGAGCCAGGTAAAAAAGGCAGGGAAATAGAACTTTTACTAGAATTAAAAGTAATAGCCGATGTTGGGCTTATTGGAATGCCTAATGTAGGTAAATCATCTATCCTATCTGCAATCACAGAAGCAAAACCAAAAATCGACAACTACCACTTTACAACCCTATCTCCGAACCTAGGAGTAGTTAAGGTAGACGCTGATGCCAACTATGTAATAGCAGATATACCTGGGCTAGTAGAAGGAGCCAGCGATGGTATTGGACTAGGCCATGACTTCCTAAGACATATAGAAAGAACCAA
>CAYSPO010000005.1:35950-50279 GCA_964432945.1 uncultured Peptoniphilaceae bacterium | reverse complement strand
TATAATTTTCTACACCTTTTTCTCTTGCATATGAAACAACTGAATATTCCATATCTATTCCATTAACATGAGCTGGACTAGACTGTGTTCTATAGAAATCTTTTGTTATAACCATTTCAAAAGTATTGTTTGTAAGAGCGTATCTTAATATATCTGCCATATCTTTAGCTGTAGAATAATTATTAGGATTATGTAGACCAGTTACATTAGTAAAATGCGTGTTTTTGAGTCCTAAGCTCTTTACCTTTTGGTTCATCGCCTTAACATGCTCTTCTGGGTTTCCAGTAGAACAAAAAGCTAGGCCTAGGGAAGCATCAGCTCCTGAAGGCATCATTGTACCATAAAGTAAATCTTGAAAAGGAACACTCTCTCCTGGCAAAAAACCTGCCATTGAAGCATCTTCACTTATCAATTTGTCATATGTTTCTTGGTCTATTGTATAGCTACTATTTATATTATCACAGTTTTCAATAGCAACTATAGTAGTCATAATTTTTGTAAGAGAAGCAGGAAATTCAACATCATTTTCCTTAATCCCCATTAAGACTTCTCCAGTATCAACGTCCATTAGACATATATTTTTACTATAAAATTCTTTTGAGCTTATCTTTAAATTTTTTATCTTTTTAAACTCTTCTTTTCTTTTTTGAAGTTCTTCTTGTTCTTTAATATCTTTTTGAGAAACTTCATTAAATATTAAACTTTCTGTATCCTTTTGTTTTTCATTTTCCTGACTCAACTCTTCAGAGCTTTCTTCGTCACCAGCCTTGCCAGCATCAATAGTTTCGTTAATCTTGCCAATTGAACAAGCAACTAAACCGAGGAAAATTAATAAAATTATAAATTTTTTCATAATCAGGTCCTTTATTTATTTAGTTTACTTTCACAGTATATCATAAATTAATTTCGCTGTTATAAAATATGAAATTTTTTCAAGCCAAGATCTACCTTGTCACCTATTTCTAATTTTATATCAGAAAACACTTGAATTTGTCTACCTAAATTATCAACTAAACTGTACCTATAATTATCAATTTCATCAATCATATGTTGAACGGTATGGGATTCTCCTTGTAATATCTCAATTTCTGTATTTTTCACAGCAAGCATAGAATTTTTATCTAATTTAGGTGGAGATTCATTTATAAACTTAAAATTAGGAATTCTTTCACTCTCTATTATATTCTCGAAACCTAGAAGTTTTGCAGAAACTGGAGTTTTTGGAGCCTTGAAGACTCTATCCTTAGGTCCAAAATCTTCAATTTTTCCTCCGTTAAGTATCATTACTTCATCACAAAATCTATAAATTTCTTTACGATTATGAGAAACAAGAATTGTTGGAATTTGTAGTTCTTCAATTAAATCTTTAATAAAATTTTCCATCTCAGACCTTAAAACAATATCTAAAGCCGAAAATGGTTCATCTAAAAGTATCATTTCTGGATTTATAGCAAGCATTCTTGCCATTGCTAGTCTTTGTTTTTGTCCACCTGATAAGTTTTTAGGAAAAAGATTAGCCTTATCTTTAAGTCCTACTTTCTCAAGATAATTCATAGCTAAACTTTTATCCTTTTTATCTTTCATAACGAATTTTATATTATCTAGAGCTGTCATGTTAGGAAAAAGCCCATAAGACTGGAATAAATATCCAATATTTCTTTCTCCAACTGGCATAGAGTAATTCTTTTCAGAATTGTAATATTCTCTATTTGATTTTATGTAACCAGAATCAGGATAATCCAGACCAGATATACATCTTAGAGTCATAGTCTTGCCACTACCAGACTGACCTAAGATACCCAAAACTTTTGACTTTGTTTTAATATCAATATCTAAATTAAAATTTCCTAAATCTTTTTTTAACTTTAATTCAATCATTTTCCAGTTCTCCTATCAATTTTGCCAGATATAATATTCATTAAAATCATCATTGTAAAACTTAACACAACAATTATCAATGACCACTGAAAAGCTTCTTTACGATTACCTGATTGAACAGCAGAATAAACAGCAGTTGACATTGTTTGGGTTTTGCCTGGAATATTACCTGCTATCATAATTGTTGCTCCGAATTCTCCCATAGCTCTTGCAAAACTAAGGATCACCCCTGATAAAAGTCCGGGGCTAGAAAGAGGCAATAGAATTTTCCAAAAAATCTTTCCTTTGGAAATCCCAAGAGTTTTTGCAGCATCAATTATATTTGAATCTACCTGCTCAAATGCTCCCAAACTAGTCCTATACATTAAAGGAAGGCTAACGACAACTGCAGAAATTATAGCACCTAATCTAGAAAAGATTACTTTAATACCTAAGTTTGATAAAAAAATACCTATAGGACTATTTTTACCAAATATTATAAGCAAAAAAAAGCCTACAACTGTAGGCGGTAAGACCATAGACAGAGTCAAAGCTCCGTCTATTAATGATCTTCCTCTTTTCATATTCATTACACCATAAGCAGCAAAAATTCCTAAGAAAAAATTAATTACGCTCGCAATTAAGGCTGTTTGAATAGAAATTAAAAATGGCGACATTTATTTTGCCTTTCCAAAACCGTAATTTTCAAATACTTCTAATGCTTCATCTGACTTAAGGTATTCTAAAAAGTCATTAGCTAGTTCTTTATTTTCTGCATCTTTTAAAATTGCAGCTGGATAAATTACTGGTTTATGGGATCCTTCAGGTGCAGCTTCTATAATTTCAACACCTTCTTCAATCATTGCATCTGTTCTATAAACAAAGCCTGCATCTACTTCCCCACTTGCAACCCAATTTAATACTTGTCTTACATCACTTCCATAAGTTGCTTTTTCATTTACAACATCCGCTATTTCATAGTAATCAAGAATTTCTTGAGAATACTGTCCTACTGGAACTGATTCAGGCTCTCCTAAAGCAACTAAAGTTACTTCTTCATTTCCTAAATCTTCTATTTTAGTTACTTTGTTTTCATCATCTTTTTGAACAATAAGTACAACATCATTAATTAAAAGATCTGAAACATTTTCTTCTTCAATTAGTCCACCTTCAACTAAAGCATTCATTTGCTTTTGTGCTGCTGATATAAATATATCTGCCTTTGCACCTTCTTCAATTTGAGTTTGAAGTGCGCCTGAGCCACCAAAGTTAAGGTTAAATTTCACACCTTTTTCTTCTTCATATGTAGAAGTAATTTCTTCTAAAGCGTCTTGTAAAGAAGCTGCAGCAGAAATATTAATTTCTCCTTCGCTTACTTTTTCTTCTTCGGTAGTTGCTTCAGTTTCTGTTTTAACTTCTTCTGTTTTTTCTTGTTCACTCTCGTTAGTTACTTGACTTTCTTGGCTTTGGCCACAACCCATTAATAGAACTAACATTGACATTGCTAAAATAATTTTCTTCATTACTTTACCCCGCATTCTGAATCTCTACCAGTTAGAATATCTAAGCCATGATTTAAAGCTCCTTCGAAAGCTTCAATATTTTCAATCACCGCTTTTTTTGACCCTGGTAGGTTAATAATTAATGTTCTTTTTCTAATACCTGAAACTGCTCGAGATAACATCGCCTTATTTGTAACCTTAGCACTATATGCTCTCATAGCTTCTGGAATTCCTGGAATATTTTTATCTGTAATATCAAGGGTTGCCTCTGGTGTTATGTCTCTCATTGAAAAACCAGTTCCACCGGTTGTTAACACAAGATCAACCTTTAATATATCTGAGTAATGGACTAATTTGTCAGATATTTGTTCTCTTTCATCAGGAACTATATCTCTAGCCGCTATTTCAAAACCTTTTTCTTTAAAAATCTTTTCTATTTCATCACCACTAAGGTCTTCTCTTTTTCCTTTTGAACCTTTATCAGAAACAGTTAAAATGGCAAGTTTGTATGGTGGATATGATTCAATATAAATATCATCTGCTTCTCTTAAAGGTCCTCCTTGGAGAACTTTAGCAAAAACTCCTTCTCTAGGCATTATACAATCCCCGATGGCATTTCTTATTTGGCAACCATGGTGGCATTTCTTTCCTATTTGAGTAATCTGTAATCTAACATCTCCTGAAGCAATAATAGTACCTAAAGGAAGTTTTTCTAAATCTATTCCTGTAACTAAAATATTTTCACCAAAAGCACCTTCAGGAATTTCCATATTTCCTCTTTTTTGAAAATCTTCTACAGAATCTCTGGAAAGCAAACTAACTTGTCTATGCCAGTCTCCAGCATGAGCATCACCTTCTAAACCAAAATTTTCTATTATTTTTATGGAATCAACTTTAGTTTTAGTAGTTCCTTTTTTTTCACTTTTACAAATTGCGTATATTTTACCCATTTAACCACCTATTTGATTCATATTTTTTATTTCTATATTCTTAGCTGATTGTCCCATTTTATGCATAAGAGGCTTATTATATATAATTGATTCTATATATTCAGCTAGAATTTCTTCATCTAAAGTTTTTATTTTTTGGGATATATCCTCACCTAAATCGTAGTGAAGGCACAATTTAAGAAAACCTGTTGCTGAAATTCTTATCCTATTACACTCACTGCAAAATTTATCGTGAATAGCATCTATAAATCCTATTTTCCCTTGTAGATCTTCATAAGAAAAATATTTAGCTGGGCCATTCCCTAACTTACCGAGATAAGGAGTAGACAAGCCAAAATTTTCATCTAATAAAGTTTTAATTTCATCTCTACTATAACCTTCACTCTCATCGCCAAGACCAATAGGCATTAACTGAATAAATCTTATATCTATTGGCTTATATTT
The DNA here is from genome assembly GCA_964432945.1 of uncultured Peptoniphilaceae bacterium. GTDB lineage: Bacteria > Bacillota > Clostridia > Tissierellales > Peptoniphilaceae > CAYSPO01. The sequence goes on along the minus strand of CAYSPO010000005.1, from coordinate 45,526 downwards.
TGCTAAAGAAACAAGTTTAACTAAATCTTCTTCATCGACAGGTTTTGTAGGAACTGAGTTAATTTTTAGATTTTCAAATCCTAATTCTAAAAGTAAATCTATTCCCTCTAATACATCCTTTAACTTATCTCGCCTAGTGATATTAAAATACTTTTCTCTGTTCATAGTATCTAGACTTATGTTAATCCTATCTATACCAGCATCTATTAAAGCTGGGGCTTGATCTTTAAGGAGAACTCCATTAGTTGTAAGGGTAACCTCTCCACAACCTTCTAAGCTTTTTAAAGATTTAACAAACTCTGCCAACCCTAATCTAACTAAAGGTTCTCCCCCTGTAAGCTTAAAATTATTTATACCTACTTTTATAGAAGCCTTACATAATTTTAAAAGTCCCTCGTAACTTAGAATATCTTCATGATTTATTAAATCAATGCCTTCCTCTGGCATACAATATCTGCATCTTAAATTACACCTATCTGTTAGTGATATTCTAAGATAATCAATATTCCTACTATATTTATCTTTCAATCAATCACCCCTATTAAAGTCTCCCGACTTTCCTCCTGATTTAAACTCAAGTCTAATATCAGAAATTAGCATTGATTTATCTATTGCCTTACACATATCATAAATAGTAAGCAAACTAATAGAGCAAGCTGTTAGAGCTTCCATTTCAACGCCAGTTTTTCCTGTTGTTTTTACATGAACTTCTGCCTCTATATAGCTTTCTTCTTCATTTATATTAAAATAAACATCTGAACCATTTATCATTAAAGGATGGCACATAGGAATAAGCTCTGATGTCTTTTTAGTTGCCATAATTCCCGCAACTCTAGCTACCCCTAAAACATCTCCTTTTTCAACACTACCGGTCAAAATATGCTTCATCACTTCTTCGCCTACTTGAATTTTCCCCTTAGCAATAGCGATTCTTTTTGTGATATCTTTATCTGAAACATCAAGCATTCTTGAATTTCCATGCTCATCAAAATGTGTTAAACCCATTTTAAGCTCCTTTTCCAAAAGAACATTCAGGATATGTGCAAATATCACACTCTAAGCAAAGACCTCCATGTCCTAATCTAGCTATTTCATCTCTTGTAACTAAATCTTTTGCAGCAAGCCTTGGTAAAATTAAATCAAAAATTGTGGACCTTGCGTACATAACACACCCAGGCAAACCTACAATTGGTCTAGTATTTTCGTCATATCCTAAGCAAAACATTGCTCCTGGTAATACAGGTGTTCCGTAAGTAATCATTTTATCAGCACTTGCTGAAATAGCAGCTGGTGTTTTATCATCTGGATCGACGCTCATTCCACCAGTACAAATTATCATATCTATGTCTTGGTCTTCTTGCATTTTTCTTATGTTTTCTTCTATTATTTCTTTGTCATCACCAATAATTACATGGCTAACAGCTTCAATATTATATTTTTTTAATTTCGCAACAACTACTGGAGTGAAAGTATCTTTTATTAAACCACTTGAAACTTCAGAACCAGTTGTAATTATAGCTGCTTTTTGTTTTGGAAAAGGAAGAAGTTTAAATAAAGGTTCATCTCCAAGCTCGACTTTTTTATTTATCATTTTTTCTTCTTCTATAACTAGAGGAATAATTCTAGTTCCTAGAATTTTATCTCCTTTTTTTACAGGCATATTATTATGTCTAGAAGCAATCATCATTTCACTATTAGAGTTGACTTGAAAAAGTCTTTCAATATCTACTTTCAGTAAACCATCTATTTCTGCATAAATATCAATTTTACCTTCTGATGGTTCAGAAGCTCTCATATTTTCACTTATACAGTAATCTCTCAAATACATAGCCGCATCATTTTCATGAATCATACCTTCTTCTAACTCAAAAATATAAATATTTTTCTTTCCGATTCTTTTAAGAACTTCAATATCTTCTTCTTTTATAATATGACCTTTTTTAAATCTTGCTCCCTTGAATTTATCTTTAACGATTTCTGTTATATCGTGACTAAGCACATGACCAACAGCATCTTCAACTGGTATTTCTTTCATATTTTGCCTCCTAAATTAACTACAATTATTATATCCAACTGAGAATAATAGTCAAGAAAAGATATTTCTTTAGCTATCGTCTTGAATTTGAGATAAATAACATATATTATTTAGGTAATTTCAAGAAGGTTGGGTGATATGATGTATGGCGTAATAGATATAGGATCTAATACAATTAGACTAAATGTTTACCACGTATACAAAAGTGGTTTTAAATTAATTTTGAAAAATAAGATTCCCACAGGCCTAGCTAATTATATAGAATCAGGAAAAATGAACAAATCAGGGATAGAACTAGCTGGAAAAGTTTTGAAAGAATTAAGGATAACTTGTGAATCTTTGGGAATAGAAAATATTTTAGCTTTTGCAACAGCTCCTCTAAGAAATATATCTAATTCAGAATATGCACAAAAGACTATTGAAGATATTTCCGGACTAAAAATTGATGTTATTTCTGGAGAAGATGAAGGAACTCTCTCTTATAAAGGTGCTATATATGATGTTCAGCTTATAGAAGGTTTAGCTGTGGATATAGGAGGAGGTTCTACTGAATTAGTTTTCTTTGAGGATGAAAAAATTGATTATATAACTAGTTTAGAAATAGGTTCATTAAATACATTTAATAACTTTGTTTCTGGGATAATTCCAGATAAAAAAGAATTAAAGCTAATTAAGAAAAAATCAGAAGGTGAAATATCTAAAAATATCTCCTATAAGGCAAAAGATAAAATGAAATTAGTTGGAGTGGGCGGAACTTTAAGAGCATGCTTAAAAATTAATAACTACCTTCATGATTACGATTCCTCAAATAATGAGATAACAATAAAGGAACTAGATGAAATATTAGAAACTTTATCTGGAGATTTTGATAAAGCGAAGTCTATTTTATTAAGAAATGTTCCTGAAAGAATTCATACCCTTATGCCAGGTATAAGAATTTTAAAAACTATAACTAAGTATTTTGATATAAATACTATTTATGTAAGTGAATTTGGTGTAAGAGAAGGATTTTTAGCTAAATATCTTGAAAAAAATAATGTTCTTAATGCAAAAAACAATAATATTTTAGATTTAAATATGGTTAATGATAATATTAGTTTACAAAAGAAAATTGAAAAACACGCTGAACATAAAGACTAGAGAAAGGATGTAAAAAATGGCCAGTTATGATTTGTCTTATACGCAAAACAGAGAACTCTCATGGCTAGATTTTAATATAAGAGTCTTAGAAGAAGCCCATGATCCTGATGTGCCAGACCTTGAAAATTTAAATTTTATTTCTATATTTTTAAGTAATTTAGAAGAATTTTTTATGGTCAGAGTAGGTAGCCTGATGGATCTTTCTAAAATAAAAGAACAAGTTGTTGAAAATAAGTCTGGAATGACTAACAAAGAACAATTAGAAGCAATTTTCAAAAGAATACCTGAATTATATACAAAAAAAGATAAGGCATATGAAGAAGTAGAAAATAAATTAAGAAATAAAGGTATCTATAATTTAACTTATGGTGAACTAACCCAAGAAGAAAAAAATAAGGTTGATAAATATTTTGAAGAAAATATTTTACCAATTGTTTCACCTCTTACTGTTGACTCAAGGCACCCCTTCCCTAATTTTCTAAATAATAACCTCTATATTATATGTGAAGTAAATATAGAAGGAGATAACTTTATAGGCGTTGTTCCTAAACCGTTAGCATCAAAAGATTACTTTATAATAAAAAAAGATAATGAACTTAGGTATATCCTTACTGAAGAAATTATTAAAGGCAATCTTGATCAAATCTTTCAAAATAAGACTAGAGATAAGGCAGTTATTTCCGTAACTAGAAATGCTGATTTAGACTTGGAAGAAGGCTTAGATGAATTCGATGATGATATAAGAAAACATATGCGTAAGTCCTTAAAGAAAAGAAGAAGGCTAGAACCAGTAAGATTACAAATTAATGGAGATATATCTCGCTTATCTTTAATATATCTTCAAGAAAATCTTAACCTAACTGACACTCAAACCTACTATACAAAAACACCTATTGTAATGAATTATAGTTTTGAATTAGCTAATCATTTAAGTAAAGAAATGAAAAAAGATTTATTAAATAAACCTTTCACTCCTCAAATATCTAAATCTATTAATCCAAGTGAATCTATTATAAATCAAATAGAAAAAGAAGATAAACTTCTTTTTTACCCGTATGAATCTATGGATTCTTTTCTGCAATTACTTAAGGAATCAGCAGCTGATCCTGATGTAATATCTATTAAAATAACGATTTATAGGCTTGCTTCACTTTCTAAGGTTGCAGAGCAACTAGCATTTGCTTCGGAAAACGGAAAAGAAGTTGTTGTATTAATGGAACTTAAGGCTAGATTCGATGAAGATAATAATATAAGATGGTCAGAAAGACTTGAAGAATCAGGCTGTACAGTAATCTATGGATTTGAAGGATATAAAGTTCATTCTAAGATTTGTTTAATAACACGACATAAAGACGGAGAAATACAATATATTTCACAGTTTGGAACTGGGAATTATAATGAAAAAACCTCAAAACAATATACTGATTTAAGCCTTATGACTGCTAATAAAGATTTAGGTAAAGATGCTCAAAAATTCTTCAATAATATGATGATAGGAAATCTAGATGGCGAATATACAAATCTTCTAGTTGCACCAAATGGATTAAAGCCTAAAATTATCCAATATATAAATCAGGAGATAGAAAAAGCAAAAGAAGGTAAAAAAGCTAAAATATGGGTTAAGTGTAACTCAGTGACTGAAAGAGATATAATCGATAAACTTGCAGAAGCTAGTCAAGCTGGCGTGGAAATATTTATGAATGTGAGAGGTATTTGCTGCATTGTTCCAGGTATAAAAGGAAAAACAGATAATATAAAGATAACAAGCATTGTAGGAAGATATTTAGAACATCCCAGAATATATATTTTTGGAGTAGATAATCCTAAGATATATATTTCATCTGCAGACCTAATGACTAGAAACCTCCAGAGGCGAGTTGAAATTGCCTGCCCTATTTTAGAAGAAAATACGAGAAATAAAACCTTGAAAATCGCTGAAATAATAGAAAATGATGATAGAAAATCTAGAATTTTACAATCTGATGGAACATATACAAGAAGTATTAGCGAAAACCCTTTATCGGCTCAAGATAAATTTATGGAGATTACTATTAAAAATGCTCAAGAAAAAATAAGTAAGATTACTGAAAACAAAGAAGATAGCTTAGTAAAAATAGAAGCTGAAAATATTAATGAATTACTAGAAGAAAAAATCTCAAATATGTCGTTTATAGAAAAACTCAAGAAACTTTTCTTTAATTAAAAATAAGACCAACTAAGTCTTACTCTAGTTGGTCTTTTTTATTTCACTTCTTGGTAAATTTCATCATATACTTTTGCTATATCATCCCATTTATATTTCTTAGAGCCTTCAATCGCCCTTTTGGACATATTTTCATAGTCAGCTATGATGTTTTTAATAGCTAATTCAATATCATCAATTGAATTAGGAGCGACTGCAAATCCTACTTCCCCTTCTTCAAACTGTCCTTCAAAACCTTGCCCTTTTGTATATATAATAGGTATTCCTTGGCTCATAGCTTCTACATAAACAAGCCCAAATGTTTCAGTAAAAGAAGGCATTATGAATATATCATCTTCCTTTAAAGAATTGATTATTTCTTGAGGAGTGAGTCTTCCCGAACTTATTATATAAGGTTTATTTTTTATACTTTTTTGAAATTCTTCTGTAACATCCCCAATTAATTTTAGCCTTATATCCCATCCATCAGCTTTCATCTTATCTGCTACTTTTATTATAGTATCAACATTTTTATTTTTATCTGTAACCTTCCCAATAAAAACTAAATTAACTTTATTTTCTACAATAGTTTTAGCTTGGGCTATTTGCTCATGGTAAATTTCATCTATACCGTTTGGTATTACATAAGATTTTTTTCTAAAATCATCTTCTGATATATATGAAGAGAAGATATGTATTGCTTTTTCCCTATGAACAGGAGATAAAAAAACAACCTTCTCCGCATCTTTAATAATACTTGCTCCAAGAGATTTAAGATAAGGTTTATATTTCATAAAGAAAAACAAATCCGTTCTTCTAACTGCTACTATATACTTAAGACCATATTCCTTATAAAGTCTATGGGATATATATCCATTACTCATAAGAGAATGGGCGTGAGATCTTTCATAATCTTGAATATCAATTTTTTCTAAAAGCTCATTATATACCTTTTTATGTTTAACAAAGTATAAAAATCTTTGCCAAGCCTTATAGGGTTGGGCTATAATTAAGTCGTTGTCCAGATTTGATACATTGGCTTCTTTATTACAAAAATAGAATATATCTGATTTAATACCTCTTTTTTCTAGGGCATTAAATAGATTTCTATAAAGCTTCGAATCTGTAAAATACGAACATACTTGTAAAGTTTTCATTTTATCACCTTATAATATTATACCACTTAATTATATCTTTGATATAATATTATTAAGTAATAAGGAGGAAGATATGGAAAAAGTTTCAATAGTTATGCCTACCTATAAAAGGCGAGTTCCCATGATAGAAAGAGCTATAAAATCTGTACTAAACCAGACTTATAAAAATATAGAATTAGTTATAGTAGATGATTCTCCAAAGAATTTCCCTTATAGACAAGAGGTTAAAGAATATATATCTAGTCTTAATGACACTAGAATTCACTATATACAAAATGAAGAAAATCTCGGAGGAGCTTTAGCTAGAAATGTTGGTATTTTTGCATCTCATGGAACTTATATAAGTTTTTTAGATGATGATGATACATATTTACCTGAAAAAATAGAAAAACAACTTAACTTTATGCTTGAACATAATCACGATATGAGTTTTTCTAATTTAATAATAAAAAATGAAAAAGAAGAAGTCATTGATGTTAGAGAATTCCATGATATATGGTCAATGGAAGGCGATGAATTTCTTAAATATCATATAATGCACCATGCAACAGGAACTCCTACCTTTATGTATAAAAAAGAAAAGCTTGAAGAAATTGGTGGCTTTGATGACGCAATTATGGGGCAAGAATTCTATCTTATGCTTAAAACTATTGAAGCAGGAATGGATATAGGATATTTTGATAGCCACGATGTTGTGGCTTATAGGCATTCTGGAGAGTCTATTTCTAATGGTATGAATAAAATAAAAGGTCAACATATCCTCCAAAAAAAGAAAGAAGAATACTATAATCTTCTCGATAACAAGCAGAAACGTTTTGTATCAATGAGAAATTTTGCTGTTTTAGCTGTAGCCTATAAAAGAAATAATATGTATGGCGAAGCTTTTAGAAATCTACTTGCAGCATTTTTTACTACTCCCCTCCAATTTATAGGAGCGAGCTTAGGTTTTCTTAAAAATGTAATTAAATTTAGATAAATAAAAAGATTCTAAAGCTAACTTTAGAATCTTTTTTTATTTAAATCTTGAATTTATGCTTTGTAAAAAGCATCATAAGCTTTATAAGTCATATATGCATCAGCTTTAGAAAGCAATTCATATGGTGCATGCATACTTAACATAGCTGTACCACAATCTACTACATCTGCTCCATATTTAGCTAAGATATAAGAGATTGTACCTGCTCCACCGCAATCAACCTTTCCAAATTCGCCTGTTTGCCAAATAACTTCAGCATCATCAAATATTCTTCTTATTTCAGCTAGATATTCTGAGTTTGCATCGTTAGTTCCACCTTTTCCTCTTGAACCAACATACTTAGTTATTGTTACTCCACAGCCTAAAATAGCTACATTATTATGATCAAGTACATCTGGGAAAGTTGGGTCTAATGCAGAAGTTACATCTGCAGAAAGAACCTTAGAGTTTTGAAGTGCCATTCTTGTCTTGAACATTGCATCTGAATTATTGATAGAGATTAATTCAGCAATAAAGTTTTCAAGATAGTAACCTTCCATACCTGTTGCACCAACAGATCCTATTTCTTCTTTATCTGCAAATAATGCTACTGAAGTAATTTCAGGATTTTCAACTTTTAAAATAGCTTCAAGGATTGCAAAACTACATACCTTATCATCATGACCATAAGCTGCAATAAGACCTCTATCTAAACCAACTTCTTTAGCTTTTATAGCAGGAATAAAGTTAAGTTCAGATATTTGGAAATCTTCTTCAATTAAACCATATTTTTCATTAATTATTTTCAAGAAATTATCTTTAACTTTATCTTTAGACTCTTTGTCAGCTCCAAAAGATGAATGTCCGATAATTGCGTTTAATTCTTCACCTTTAATTCCTTCTGCAAGAGTTCTTTTCATTTGATCTTGTGAAAGGTGAGCTAATAAATCTGGCACATAAAATACTGGATCATTATCATCAAGACCAATATTTATCTCAACTTTTTCTCCTGCTTTAGTAAAAGCAACCCCAACAAGAGCTAGAGGTAATGTTGGCCATTGATATTTTTTAATTCCACCATAGTAATGAGTTTTCATATAAGCTAAATTAGATGATGCCCCAGTTCCAGCTTTAGGTTCATAAACAGGGTTAGGCTTAACATCTAATCTTGGAGAGTCAGTATGGGCACCGATAATTTTCATACCCTTTGTAATGTCATCACCAATAACGGCAAGAACTACTGATTTTTCCATCCAATTAAGGTAAACCTTATCACCTTTATTAAGACTTCCTGATTCTTTTATTTCATCTAACGATTTGAAACCATTCGCTTTAGCCATCTCTATAACTTCTTTTGCAGCTCTTCTTTCAGTTTGAGCCTTATCTAAAAATTCTATATATCTTGAAGAATATTCCATAACTTGATCGTAGGATTTTTCATCAAGATTATCCCATATATTGCTTTTTTCGTATGATAATGACATATTTCCTCCTAATTAATTTGATTATAAAAATAGTATACTACTATTGGGAAATACTTTCAATTATCATCTAGGTAAAATGTCTATTTATAGCACTTTTAACTAGCATAGTGTTAATAGAATTAAACTTGCTTTAAGACAATTTTGGTGTTATTCTTATTACTCGTAAAGTGTTTACTTGGCACCCACTTTAAAAATCAAGAAAGGAAAATTTTAATGAGAAAACAAACAAAAAATCTAACTAGAACTGCTTTAGTTGCAGCTCTTTATGTCGTTCTAACTCTGGTTGTACCTGCCTTTGCTTATGGGCCAGTCCAATTCAGAATTTCAGAAATTCTTAATTTATTATGCTTTTATAATCCATTTTATATTCCAGCTATTGCAATAGGAGTTTTTATATCCAATTTATTTAGCACAGTTGGTCCAATAGACCTACTTTTTGGAACAGCTCATACTTTAGTATCTGTTTTTTTTATGAGTAAAACAAAGAATATATGGTTTGCTAGCATAATGCCTGCCCTATTTTCTTTTATAATAGGAGCTCAAATTATCTTAGTATCTCAAGAAGCCTTAAGCTTTTTTGGAATAACAGCAAGTATAATGCTTTCAGAATTTATAATCGTAAC
>CAYSPO010000005.1:0-35850 GCA_964432945.1 uncultured Peptoniphilaceae bacterium | reverse complement strand
TAAGCTTTTTTGGAATAACAGCAAGTATAATGCTTTCAGAATTTATAATCGTAACATTAATTGGAGTTCCATCATTTAAGCTTTTAGAGAAAAATAAACTTTTTAACAATGGAGTTTTGAAATACGATCCAAATGAAGATATAAAATAAAAAAAAGCCAATTAAATTTAATTGGCTTTTTTTATTACAAATTTATACAGATTATAAATTTTCTTTTTTATCTGCTTCTATCATAAGATCACTTAATTTAACTTCTTTTCCTTCCTTTAGAGCTAATCTATAGTTGACAATATCCCTTAAACTAGTATAAGCAAAAGTCATAGTTGGGACTGCAAATAGCATTCCTAAAATTCCAAATAGTGAGCCTGCTATAGCAACTGAAAACATAACCCAAATACTAGGTAGCCCCACCCTATTTCCTACAACTTTTGGATAAATCACATTACCTTCAAATTGCTGCAGTAGTGTAACTGCAATAATAAATACTACTGCTTTTTTAAAACTTTGAGTCATTATTAAAATAAAACCTATTATAGTACCTATAAACGCACCAAAGTAAGGTATAAATGCCACTATTGAATTAATCATCGAAATAGATGCTGCAAAAGGAAGCCTTAGTATAGTCATAAGAATAAAACTAAGAAAACCATAGATAACTGCCTCCATCCCAACTCCTGATAAAAAGTTAGAAAAGTTTCTTGAAAGTCTTTTCCCAAAAAGAATGGTTATCTTAGCTTTCTCTTCACTAAGAAAAGCATATAATATCTTTTTTAATTGTCTATTTAAGGTGTCTTTAAATAATAAAAGATATATAGAAAATACAAAAGCAATAAATCCATTTATTACTCCGAAAACGGCATCAGAAACTAACTTTACACTTAAAGAGAATATATTACCTGATGTATTTTTTAGCCATTCTAGAATTTGCTTTGAAGAATCAGTCAAAAACTGTTCTAATTTTTGAGGTATATTTTCATCAATTTTTAATTTTGTAAGATCAATCCTTTTGATACTCTTACTTAAATTATTCATAGCATCAGGAAATTGCTCAAATGCTTGGATAAGGGAATTACTTACATCAGGAATCACTGAACCAAAAACGACAATAAATACAAGTATGATAAATAGAAAGGCTAGGAAAACAGAAATAATCCAAGATATTTTGCTATTTATTCTATTTTTACTGATTTTTTTAATTAACCTATTTATTCCTTTTGCGGGAACATTAATAAATAAAGCTAAAAAACCACCTACAAGAAAAGGAAACATTAAGTTTATTAATCCAAAGAAAACAACCGAAACTTTATCAAACCTATACAGTACAAAGGTAAAAATAATTAATAAAGCATAGTATTTAGCTATTTCTTTAATCTTAATTTTTTCCATTCAGCACCTCTTTCTCCTGTCAAATATCTACAAAAGTATATCACAAAAGTATATCACACGAGAAATTAAAATTATAGCTTTACATTTGTTTTAAAATAAGTTATTATGAGAATGTAATTTAGTATGGTAATCTATTAAACTGGTAAAGGAGAGTATATGAAAAAGATACTAAGCATTCTATTAGCATCAATAATGATATTCACAGGATGCACAAATTCAAATGAAAATACTACAAATGAAACACAAACAAGTCAAGGAAATTCTGAAAGCACATTAAAAGAAAAATATGTTGTCGGGCTAGATGACACTTTTGCACCTATGGGATTTAGAAATGACAAAGGAGAATTAGTTGGTTTTGACATAGATCTTTCTAAAGCATGTGCTGAAGAAATGGGAATTCAGCTAGACTATCAGCCTATTGACTGGACTGTGAAAGAACAAGAGCTTGAAACTGGAAATATAGACTTTATTTGGAATGGATTTTCCATTACTCCAGAAAGAGAAGAACAATTGCTTATGAGTGATTCTTATATGGAAAACAAGCAGTTAATTATTACTATGGCTGATTCAGAAGTAAATTCTAAAGCTGATTTATCTGGTAAAACAATAACTGTTCAAGGAGAGTCTTCTGCTTTAGAAGCGGTAAAAAAAGATCAAGATTTTATCGATTCATTAGCATCAGAACCAGTAGAATATGCTACAAACTTAGAGTGCTTTAAAGATGTAGAAGCAAAAAGATCCGATGCAATAGTAGTAGACGAAGTTCTAGCTAGATACTATATGCACCAAAATGGCCCAGAAAAATATAAAGTTTTAGAAGATAATTTTGGAGAAGAAGTTTTTGCTGTTGGTATGAGAAAAGATGATATAGAGTTAAAAGAAGCAGTAGATAATGCTCTAAAAAGCTTAAAAGAAAATGGAAAATATGACGAAATATATAATAAATGGTTCGACTAAGGAGATTTTATGCGAGGATTAGATATGCTCTTCCCTATGATTTTACAGGGTTTAAAGACAACTATAGGAGTTTTTCTAATAACTTTAATTTTTTCCTTGCCTTTATCTATATTGGTAGCTAATTTAAGATTATCAAATAATAAGATAGTTAGAAATATAACTGCAGGATATATCTATATTATGAGAGGAACACCACTTCTTCTACAATTAATGTTTATATTTTTTGGTCTTCCCCTTTTATCTGATTTTTTAAAATTAGATAGACTTACTTCAATTTTTATTGCCTTTATCTTAAACTATGCAGCGTACTTTGCTGAAATCTTTAGATCAGGTATAAATGCAATTGATTTAGGTCAATACGAGGCTGCAAAAGTCTTAGGTTTACCTAAGACTTTTGCTTTTAGAAAAATAATTTTTCCTCAAGTAATGAGAAATATAATGCCATCTATATCAAATGAAGTTATAAGTCTTATAAAAGATACTTCTTTAGTTTATATACTAGGAGTATCTGATATCTTAAAAGCTGCAAAATCTGTTTCCAATACCTATGCAAGTTTTACGCCCTATATAATAGTTGGGGTAGTTTATCTATTATTAGTAGCTATAGTAAGTAGAGCATTAGTAAAATTAGAGAATTATTATGGATATTTTAGGTGATTTATGTTAAAAATAGAGTCTTTAAAAAAACAATTTGATGAAGAAATAATCTGGTATAATCTTACTGCTAATTTTTCTCCAGGTGAAATAGTTTGTATTCAAGGTAAGAGTGGTGAAGGAAAGACTACATTCTTAAGATGTTTGAATAATCTCGAAAAAGTCGACGGTGGTAATATAATTATAGATGATTTTGTTCTTTGCTCAGAAGAAAATGGAATTGTAAGATATGCAGATGAAGATAAATTAAAGGATTTAAGCACAAAAATAGGAATGATTTTTCAAGACTTTAACTTATTTCCAAATCTAAATATTGAAGAAAATTTACTTCTCGCTCCAAGATATAAAGGAATAGATGAAATTACTATGAAAAAGAGAGCTAAATCTTTACTTAAAGATATGAACCTTTATGATAAGAAAAAACTCTATCCATATCAATTATCTGGAGGTCAACAGCAAAGAGTTGCAATAGCAAGAGCTTGTATGCTTAACCCTAAAGTCTTATGTTATGATGAACCTACTTCTGCCCTTGATGATACAAATAAGGAACAAGTAGTAGAAATTATTAAAAAACTTGCACAAAATGGCATAACCCAAATAATAGTAACCCACGATAGTGAATTTGCAAGGTGTGTAGCAGATAGAACTCTTAACATTGTTGACGGAACTTTTCAAAAAATATAATAATTAAAGCTAGTGATTGTGTAAATTTGACACTTTCACACATTAATGATATATTCAATCTGTAACTTTATAGTTATGAAAGAGGGGTAAAATTATGACAAAGAAAATATTATTAACTGTAGCACTTACAGGTGTACTACTTGCTGGTTGTGGAAACAACGCAAATGATACAACTGAAGTGGAAACAGAAGTAACAACAGAAGTAGAAGTTGAAACAGAAGCAGTTACTGAAGAAACTGAAAAAACTACTGAAACTGAAAAAGATGATTCAGAAGTTTCTGAAGAATCTGAAGTATCTGAAGAATCTAAAACTGAATAATAAAAAAAGGATGCCTAGCATCCTTTTTTTTTGATTAAAGTTATAACTTTTCTAGTATAATTATACTAGGAGGTTAAAATGAAAAATCTAATTTTGATAAACCCAAATTCAGGTAAATTAAAAGCTAAAGAAGCTGGAGAGAAATTATCTACAAGACTTATTGAAGTAGAAGAAGAAATAACAATCAAAGTTAATGAAAGTAAAAATGATTTTGTAAGCTATATAAAATCCAATAGCAAAGAATATGACAGAATTTTCTTTCTTGGTGGTGATGGCACTATCTCTTTGGGAATATCTACTCTTATAAAATTAGGAGAAAGTCCTATTATTGGAATACTTCCTTGTGGAACTGTAAATAATTATTCCAAATTATTAAAAATATCTCAAAACCTTGATGAAGCTATTGATGAACTTTTGAATTTTAAGACTGCAAAAGTTGATTTAGGAAAAGTAGATGATGATTTTTTCATAAGCACTTTTGTAAGTGGAGTTTTAGCAGAAAAAATAATGGATGTAGAAAAAGAAGATAAAGAAAGTTTAGGCAAATTAGCTTTTTTACAAGATTTACCTAGTATTCTAAAAACTGAAGAAAATGAACATTATGAAATATTACTTGATGATGAAAAATTAGAAGAAGATTTATCTTTAATTTTAATTACAACTGGTAACTCTGTATATGGAATGGAAAATATCTTTGAAGATGCTAAAATAAACGATGGTTTATTAAACTTTATTGGATTAAGAAGAACTGGGTTTTTAGAGAAGGTTGGTCAAGGATTAGAGCTTATTTCTAAAGATCCTGATTATTCTGATTCAATTATTAACAGGACTTTTAAAAAAGCTTCTATAAATAAAGATAAAAATAGCTTTAATAAAATAATTTTAGACGGGGATGAATCTAAGCCTCTGCCTTGTAGTATAGAAATATTAGAAAAATCCTATGAAGTAATTGTAGGCTCTGACTTTTAAAAAAATCTAGGAGAAACAATGTGTTTCTCCTAGATTAATTTTATCTATCTAATTTTTTTAACCAAAGTACACATATGATAGTTACAATTATACATAATAAAATGACAAAAGGGTATCCGTATTGCCAAGATAATTCAGGCATATATTTGAAGTTCATTCCATACCAACCAACTATAAAAGATAAGGGAGAAAAAATTGTGGCAACTATAGTGAATACTTTCATCGACCTATTTAATCTTATATCTAACTGAGCTTGATACGATTCTTTTACATGAGTTATATACTCACTTAAATAAGATATATTCGAACTATATCTTCCAACTCTTCTTGCAAATGATTGAATTTGTTTTTCGTCATCAGGATCTAAAATATTATTATCATTTTTTATTAATACTTCTGTGAAATCTAAAAGTCTTTCATAATTTGTATAAAGTTGTAGAGTTTTATGGCTTAGTTCTGTTATCTCATTTATACAACCTTCATTAAAGTCATTTCCTAGAACAACATCATCTATCCTCTCAACATCTTCTCTTAGTTTATCATAGACTTCGTTGTGACTTATTATAAGCTTATTCAAAAAGTAATTAATAAATCTTCCCGGTGTATTTGTTTGCACTCCCTTAGTTATTAAACTATTAAATGCTTTATTGGTTGAAGAGTCCCTATCATAAATATCTATAATAATAAAACGATTATTCTCTATATAAAATCCAATTACATCTTTTTTGTGAAAGTCTTCTCCTATATTAATAATATCAATGCTGGCAAAAGTATAGTCATCTTCAATCATTGTATAATTTTTTCCTAAAGCAACATTTGTTACTTCTTCATTAATATTATTTTTTTCTGCAAATCTCTTAAAGGCGTCTTTACTTAAATACATTACATAATAATCGTCATCTTCTATTTCATCATAGAAATCGCTATAATCAATCTCTTCAAATCCATTATAACTATCATACTTGTATACTTCGTTCATTTCTACTCCTTAGCTATATAGCACAAGGGCTATAACCACAATCTTGGCACTCGCTGCATCCACCTGAATGGTTTAGTTTTCCTCCACATTTTGGACAAATATCAGGATTATCTTGAAGTTGTCCTAAAATAAGTTCATCCATTTGTTTTTGAAGATCTTGAATTATCTCTTGTGGAGTTTCAGGCTTTGATTTTTTTTCGTTTTTATTAGTAATCAATATACCTGCTCTAGCACATCCATCTCTGTAAATTGTGATTCCTTTAAGACCTTTTTTCCATGCATAAAAATAAAGATCCTCAACTTGGTCTACGCTTGCTTCTTCTGGAAGATTTACTGTAGAGGAAATAGATGCATCAATATATTTTTGCCAAGCTGCTTGTACATTTACCCTGTCTTTATAGTCAAGACTAGAAGTTGTTACTATAGTATCTGGTAAATCTTCTTCGTGCTTTATTCCCTTTGCTTCCATATATTCTTTTATTATAGGTGTTATAACTCTATAATAAGTTTCTTGACCTTGATTAATTGACTCTGTTTTCCTTGTATAAGAAATTTGGAAAATCGGCTCTACTCCATTTGATGCTCCGATTAAAGTGGAAATTGAACCTGTTGGGGCAATGGTCAATATCTGAGAGTTTCGTAAACCATATTCTTCTATCATTTTAATTGTTTCATCAGTTGCAACTGATTTAATAAATTCTGATGATAAAACAGCTTCTTTCTTATAATAAGGGAAGCTTCCATCTGCTTTAGCTAGTAAAGCTGATTCTTGTAGGGCTTCATTTACTATGATATGTCCAAGTTTCTCAATTAAATCCAATGATTCTTGAGAGCCATATCTTATATCAAGTTTAATAAACATATCGGCAAGCCCCATTATACCAAGACCAATTTGCCTTAAGTTCTCAGAAGTTTCTCTTTGCTCTTTTAAAGGGTGTAATGGAATATTCTCATCTAAAATTTCATTTAGATAAACAACTCCACATCTTACCGCTTCTTTTAATCCTTCTATATCTAATTCTGCATTATCTGTAAAAGGTCTTAGAACATATTCACTTAAATTTATTGAGGAAAGATTACAAGCACCGAATGCTGGAAGTGGTTCTTCTGCACATGGGTTTACTCCTGCATATTCAAAGTCTTCATCTTCACTCATTAAATGATAAGAGTTAATTTTGTCCTTAAACAATACTCCAGGCTCAGCCATGTTCCAGTTATTTTCACTTATTTTTCTAAATAAAGCTCTAGCATCAACTTTCTTAGTAATAACCTCATCGTTAGCTTTGTTTTCAAAACGTAGAGTAAAATCTTCCCCTTTTTCCACAGCTTCCATAAACTCATCTGTTATATTTACTGAAATATTTGCGAAATTTACTTTAGATAAATCATTTTTAACTCCGATAAATTCTTCTATATCTGGATGATCAACATCTAAGTTAATCATTAAAGCTCCTCTTCTGCCTCTCATACCTATAAGACCTGTTGTCATAGAATAAAGATCCATGAAAGAAACTGCTCCAGTAGTCGTTAAGGCTGCATTGTTAACTTTCGCTCCTGCTGGTCTAAGATCTGAGATATTAATCCCAACTCCCCCGCCATATGAATAAGTTCTTGCCATCCACTTAGCTGTGTCAAATATAGATTCAATATTATCTTGTACCTTAGGCATAACATAGCAATTAGAAAGAGTGATTTTTCTTCCTAGCTTATCTAAACCTCTACCAGCTAAAATTCTTCCTGCTGGCATAAATTTTTTATCTCTTATAAGCTTTTCAATTCTAGAGTTTCCTCCCGATATCCTGTCAAGAAATGAAGAGAAATTTTCTCCATCAAATTGATATTTTGATTCATAAATATCTCTTTGAAGGTCTGTCATATCCCAGCCGTGTTTTCTTAATTCAGCCCTTCTTTGCCTATAAATAATATATCTTTTGGCAACCCTAGGTACAGTTTTCATTAATTCAATTTCTACAAAATCTTGAATTTGCTCAATATTTACTACTTCTTTGTCTTTGAAATTTTCAAATGTATCATTAGAAATTTTCTTAGCTAATTCCTTATCTATATCTTCAGATTCTTCTTTCATTGCTTTTTGTATAGCAATTTCAATTTTATCTGGTTCAAAATCCACTATTTTTCCATTTCTTTTTTCAACCCTAAGCTTTGCCATATATCTTCTCCTAACTAGATTTTGTGTATTATTTTCGTTACTTCCTATCTATACCCAACTTATAGTAGTTTTCAAACAGTCCCTATATAAGAAATTCATATGCTAATCTTTCAGCTCTTATTCCTTTATTTATCCAGCCCCGATAATAAAAACCATTTTTCTTAATTAGATTTTGCATCATAATATTTTTTTCATGGGTATCAATTCTAACTGCATCCAAGGATTTTTCTCTAGCAGTATTTTTAGCAAATTCAAATAGTTTATTGGCAACTCCTTTATTTCTAGATTTTTCTGCAACAGCTATTCGGTGAATGGTTAAATAGCTATTAGATGTCCACTCTCCTTCTAGAGTATCAAAGTTAGAATCTTTTTCTTTTACTAGAGCCATAAAAGCAAGGATTTCTCCATCATCAAACACATATAAGTCAGAATTATTAATATCATTCAAAAAAACCTCTTTATTTGGATATCCATCTTGCCATTGGTCTATATTGTTATCAGCAAGTAACTTAACTGCTTGGTCTTTTATTAGCAGAATTTTATCCATATCTTCTATTTTTGCTAGTCTTATCATATTATTTCCTCCAAATAAAATTGTTTATGATAAGTATATCAAAAAAAAGAAAATCTATTCTTATAATTAATCAATTATTATTAAATGTATTTTTATCTTATAAAAAAAAGAGCCTAAGGCTCTTTAAATACTATTTATTGAAAACTATTTTAGCTCCAAGGGAATCAATTTCTAATTTTCCCACCATCCAACCTGGAAACTTAACCCCAACATAACCCTTTAATTTCATATAAGTTTGAGAATCCTTTTCAGCTAATACCATAATAGTTGGACCTGCTCCACTTATATAGAAACCTAGGGCTCCAAATTCCATAGCCTTATTCGTAAGCTGATTATAGCCATGAATTAATTTCTGCCTATAAGGTTGGTGAAATTTATCCTCTAAGGCAATTTTTACAAGATCTTTATCTAATTCTTTTAGGGCTGGCACTAATAGTGCTGCTCTTGATACATTGTATATACCATCTTTCATTGAAATCATCTCTGGCAATACCCCTCTAGCATCGCGAGTTTTTATTTCAAAATTAGGTATTAAAGCTAGGAGCTGTAAGTTAGGATTTAAATCAAAATTCCTATGAAATATATCTCCTTCTTCCATCAATGACATAACGAACCCACCAAAAATAGCAGGTGCAACATTATCTGGATGTCCTTCTACATCGGTTGCTATCTTTAAAGCTAAATTCTTATCTATATCCCCGTAAATAACATATAAAGCTGCATAAACTCCTGCAACAATACAAGTTGACGATGAACCTAGTCCTCTAGTTGAAGGAATAGAAGACTTAATTTGAATTGAAATATTAATCAATTCCTTATCTAAAAATTCGAAAGTTCTTTTATAAGCTGTATAAACTAAATTATTATCTTTAAAATAATTTGATTTTCTAAAAATAAAAGTATTATACATACTCACTGCTAGACCAAAAGCATCAAAGCCAGGGCCAACATTAGCACTGGTAGCAGGAACGACAACTTTAAACATTTTTACCACCAATCGTTTCTTTTATAATATCTTGCATTTGATTAGCTTCTATAACTTTGTCATGTATAATTTTCGCTGTTTTTAGTTTAGATAAATCTTCGGGAATATCTATATGGGATAATTCTGAAAGGTCTTCTAATCTTTGAAATTCATCTTTTGGAACTTCTTTTCCTAAAGATGATAAAACTTTACCAGGAAATTTATAAGGACTTGCAGTAGAAGCTATTAAAGTTGGTTTTTCATCACCACTAAATTCTTTATATTCTCTATATACACTATAAGCAACTGCTGTATGTGGGTCAACCACATAAGAGAAATTATTATAACATGAATTGATTGCCTGAGATATTTCCTCTTCATCGGCAAAACCTGCAAAAATTAAATCATCTTCAAAGTCTCCCCATATATAATTTTTATCCTTATCAAGATTTTCCATAGCTTGAGATATTTTCTTAGTATCAGCGGAAGAAAGATGATATAAAAATCTTTCGAGATTAGATGATACTAGAATATCCATAGAAGGACTAGATGTCAGATGAAGATCTCTATCTGAGTTATAGCTTCCGCTTGTGAAAAACTCAGTAAGTACATTGTTTTCATTTGAAGCAACTATAAGCTTATCGATAGGAAGTCCCATTTTTTTTGCATAATAACTTGCTAATATATTACCAAAATTCCCAGTCGGTACGCAAACATTAATAGAATCATTCATTTTTATTTTTTCTGAATCAACTAATCTTAAATAACTATAAACATAATAAATAATTTGTGGAACTAATCTTCCTATATTTATAGAATTTGCAGAAGATAATTCATATCCTAAATCTAATAAGTCCTTTTGAAATTCTTTATCTGTAAATGCTTTTTTTACTGCTGTTTGAGCTACATCAAAATTTCCTACTATAGAAAAAACATCAAGATTTTCACCTTCTTGGCTAGCCATCTGAAGCCTTTGTATTTCGCTTACTCCTCCTTCAGGATAGAAGACCATAGCTTCTACTCCATCTACATTCTTAAAGCCTTCTAGAGCAGCTTTACCTGTATCTCCTGATGTAGCAACTAGAATTAAAACCTTATTTTCATCTCCTATTTCTTCTAATGACGCTTTTAATAAATGTGGAAGAACAGAGAGAGCCATGTCCTTAAAGGCATGAGTTTTTCCGTGATATAGTTCCATAAATATCCCATCTGCAAAAGTAAGTGGAACTACTTCTTCTGGAAACTTATTATCATATGCTTTTTCTGAAATCTCTTTTATCTTATCTATACCTAATTCTTCAAAATATAAGTTTAATATATAGCTGGCAAGTTCTCTATAATCTAACTTAATTAATTCTTCTAAATTTTTTAATTGAGGAAATTCATTTGGAACATAAAGTCCACCTTCTGGAGAAATTCCTTTTATAACTGCTTGGGGACCATTTACTACCGAATTTTCATCTCTTGTACTAACGAATTTCATTAGTAATCAGCTCCTTCTAACCTAATAATTACAGCATCTTTATCATCTTTTAATTTGTTTTGAAGGTCAGTTAACTTTACATCTTCTAGCAACATAACTTTTGAATTTACCTCACCAGAATTTTTATCATGAGATGATTTTAACTTATTAGGATTATATCTAATGTAGAAATCTCCTTGTATATTTTGAGAATTTAGATTTCTTTGTTTTCCTAATTCACAAACATTTGGGGATTGCCTATCTAAAGCAATATCAATAACATCGTTCATTACAGCATTTCCCGTAGGAAGCATTCCTGCTCCAGAGCCATAAAACTTAAGTTCACCTACAATATCTCCATTAATTGTGACAGAATTATAAGCATCATTAACAGAAGCAAAATAAGTTCCCTTTTCAACTGCAACTGGTTGAACTACTGCCATTATATTTTCATTTTCTACCCAAGCATCTCCTATTAATTTTATAGTTTTATTAAGCTTGTCTAAGTTTTCTATATCTTCAGCCTTTATTTTACTTATACCCTCAAGAATAATATTTTCTTCACTAACTTTTTGTTTGAAAGCTATTGTAGAAAGTAACCTTAATTTTCTAAGAGTATCATCTCCATTAACATCAGATGATGGATCAGCTTCAGCATATCCAAGTTTTTGGGCTTCTTTTAGTACTTCATCATAACCTTGATTATTCTCACTCATTTTCGAAAGAATATAATTACATGTACCATTAAGAATCCCTCTAACCCTATTTATTTCGTTTTGCATCACAATATCATGTAAAGGTTTAATAACAGGAATTCCCCCTGCAACTGAAGCTTCATAGAGAAAATGGACATTATTTTTTTCTGCAATTTCATTAAACTCTTCAAAATATTTACTTATTACCGCTTTATTTGCAGAAACAATAGATTTTCCATTCTCCATTGCCTTGATTATCATATCTTTAGCAGGTTCTATAGCAGAAATCACTTCAACAACTATATCGATTTCTGAATCATTCAAAATATCATCAGCATTTGTAGTAAATAATTGGTCTGGAAGCTTAATTTCTCTTTCTTTGTCTAAATTATTTACAAGAACTTTTTTTATCTCAAACTCATATCCTGTGAATTCTTTTAGAAGATTTTTCTTATCTTGAATTATTTTGGCAACTCCTTGACCAACAGTACCATAACCTAATAAACCTATAAGTATTTTTTCCATCTTCCACTTCCTTTCTCTTATCCTTTAAATGCTTTGTATATAGCTCTTATTGCAACATCAAAATCTTTTTCCTCTATACCAATAATGATACTAATCTCACTCGAGCCTTGACTAATTATGCTTACATTGACTCCAGATTGGGCTAAAGATGTAAATAATTTACCACTCATACCTGCAACACTTGCCATTCCATGACCAACAAGAGTTAACATAGCCATACCGCCCTCTATATTAATAATATCAGGGTTACAATATATTTTTAACTCATCTATTAATTTTTTTTCTTTTCCTACAAGTTCTTTATCGCTAACTACAACAGAAACAGAATCAACACTAGAAGGTATATGCTCAATGCTTATGTCATTGGATTCGAAAACTGTTATAACTTTTCTTAAAAAACCAACTTCAAAATTCATCCATGCTTTTTCAATTGTTATTACTGAAAATCCTTTTCTGCCAGCAATTCCTGTAATAGTACCTTTTCTAAAGTTCTCAGGTTCTTCATTAACAATAATTGTTCCTGGATCATCTATATTATTAGTATTTCTGATGTGAATAGTTATTCCTTTTTTCTTTACTGGGAAAATTGCTTCTTCATGAATTACTGGTGCTCCCATATAAGATAGTTCTCTTAACTCTTTATGTGTAACTTTTCCCATCGGTTCAGGATTTTCTACAATATTTGGATCAGCTATTAAAAATCCTGGTACATCGGTCCAGTTTTCATAAAGATCTGCATGAACTGCATCTGCAACGATAGAGCCTGTAATATCAGATCCTCCTCTTGAAAAAGTAACAATATTTCCTTCTTCGTCAGATCCAAAAAAGCCTGGCACTACTGCACAACCTGCTTTTTCAAGTCTTTCAGCTAATAGTTGTTCTGTAAGTTCAGAGTTTAACCTTCCGTCTTCTTTAAATTTGATAACCTCACATGCATCTACAAATTCAAAATCAAGATACTTTGCAAGAAGAATTCCGTTTAAGTATTCTCCTCTACTCACTAAGTAAGCTTCACTCGCTCCATTTTCTATGTTGTTTTTTATTTCTTCAAATAAAAAATCTAAAGCAATTCCAAGATCAAGTTCGTCATTAATTGATTGGAATCTCATTTCTATTTGATCGAGAACTTCTTCATAACCAAGATCATGGCTAGCTAATTGATAACACATTAATAAAAGATCGGTAACCTTATTATCTTTACCATGCCTTTTTCCAGGAGCCGAACATACAACAAATTTTCTAGATTCGTCATCCTTAATTATGTCTTTAACTTTTTTGAATTGATTTGCATCTGCAAGAGAGCTTCCTCCAAATTTCACTATTTTTTTCATATCTTCCTCCATATATAAATAAAGGCACTCGTCCATAAATCGGACGAGTGCCATATAAGCATCGCTATTCCACCAAAATCTTCTAACGCCAGACAAGCGTGCCTCCTCATCGGGGCATACTCAGAGGTGGTTCTTCAGATATAGTTAATCATACAGCCTTTCAGCTAATGGCTATACTCTCTGGGATTCTACTACCTTACTTTGCCTCATCACAGTATAATAAGATATTAATATCTTTGCTCACAAATGTCAAGTTATTAATAAATTTTAGAAAGCAATATAAGATGTTTTTTTTAACATCATTTTTATCTGAATTTAATTTTATTTTAAGTTCTTAACTATGTCAACAACTCTTTTGATAGCTTCTTGAGATGAAATATCTTCGTTTTCTCTTTCTTTTCTTGTAGAGTATTCTACTATATCTTCTCCAGCTTTTTTACCAACAGTTATCCTTAAAGGAATGCCAATAAGATCTCTATCGTTAAATTTAGCTCCAGCCCTATCTTTTCTATCATCTAATAGAACTTCGATTCCTTGGCTCTTTAATTCTTTATAGATTTTTTCTCCAAGAGAAGATTGCTCTTCATCTTTAGTGTTAACAATAGTCACAATAGCTTGGTAAGGTGCTACTGAAAGTGGCCAAATTATACCATCTTCATCATAATTTTGTTCAATGATAGCTGTAATAGTTCTAGTTACACCTATTCCATAAGAACCCATATAGAAGTACTGCTCTTTTCCATCTTCGTCTAGGAAAGTTGCATTAAGCGGTTTAGAATATTTATCTCCAAATTGAAAGATATTTCCAACTTCAATACCCCTTGCAAAACTTAATTTTTCAGAGCATGATGGACATAAATCTCCAGGAACTGCTTGAAGAAGGTCATCTGCTACTTCACCATCAAAATCTTTTTTGAAGTTAACTCCAACAAAATGATAATCTTCTTTATTTGCTCCAACAACCATATTTTTGATTTTTGTCACTCTAGAATCCACAACTATACGAACATCTTCTTTTAAATTAATAGGTCCTGAAAATCCTGAAGCCGCTCCTGTTATTCTCTTGATTGTTTCATCACTTGCCATTTCTACTTCATGTTCTGGTGCTTGTAAATAGTTTGCAATTTTAACCATATTTAGTTCCCTATTTCCCGGAACAAATACCATAACAGGATCTCCAAAAACTTCTAAGATTACAACTTTAGCACATTTCCATGGCTCAATATCTAGCATCTCAGCTAAATCATCAATTGTTTTAGCTCCTGGTGTATGAACTTCTTCGTAGTCTTTTTCTTCTTCATTATCTTCAATATGAAATACAACTTCTGCTTTTTCATCAGTAGCAGCGAAATCACAAGATTTACAATAAGCTATTTGACCTTCTCCAATTTCAGATAAAGCAATAAACTCATGGGATTTATCGCCTCCCATAGCTCCTGAATCACCTTGAACAATTTTATATTCAATATCCATTTCATCAAATATTCTTTCATAAGCTTCCCATTGTTCTTGATAAGTTCTGTCAGAAGATTCTTTATTTGCATCGAAAGAATAACCATCTTGCATAATGAATTCTCTAGATCTATTTACACCAAATCTTGGTCTTTTTTCATCTCTGAACTTTGGTGTGATTTGATATAGAACTGTTGGTAATTGCTTGTAAGACTTAAGTTCTCCTCTTACAAGAGTTACAAAATATTCTTCTGCTGTTGGTCCTAAGCAGAAATTTCTTTCGTGTCTATCTTGTAATTTAAACATCTCTGGACCAAATACTTCCCATCTTCCAGATTCTTCCCAAATCTCACTTGGTTGAATTGTAGACATAGAAATCTCTTGGGAATCAATTTCTTCCATTCTTTTTCTAATGATTTCTTCAATCTTATGGATAACTCTTTTACCCAAAGGTAGGTAAGAATAAATTCCAGATGCAGTTTGTCGAATCATTCCAGATCTAAGCATAAGCTTATGGCTTTGAATTTCAGCTTCTGATGGATCTTGTCTAAGTGTTGGTAGATACATTTTTGATAATCTCATATTTCCTCCAAAAAAATAACTCCTATCTCATAAGAGACGGGAGTAAAATTCTCACGTGGTACCACTCTAATTAAAGGCTTGAATTAATAAACCTTTCTCAAAAGCTATAAGGCGCTTACCCTGTTTGCTCCGTAGGCTGGTTCATATACTGAATACCAAGAAGGCTTCCACTATCCCTTCATCGCTTATGGCTCTAATATATTACTATTCCCCTTCATAGCTATGCCCTATTTTATCATCAGATAAATAAGCAGTCAACTAGTATTTCTATTCCTAAATTGAAATTAACCTAATATCTTATCTTCAATTTCCTTAATTAAAACTTCTTCGTCTATTTTTATTTGCTGAGAAAACTCTATCGGGGTTTCAAATAAAAAGTTACAAAGAACACATTTACCTGCTTTTTCATCATAAGTCCTAAAAACATTTTCTGTTTGAGGATACTCCGAAACAATGTCTAAAATAATTGAATTTCTTATATTCATGGCTAACTCCTTTATTTTTATTATATCATATATAAATCTTTTGAGATTGACTTGAAAGACTTATAACTATAAAATAGTAATACAAACTTAAGGGAATCAAGTGAAAGCCTTGAACTATACCAGTAGCCGTAATGTGGACTAATAAGCAAAAGCCACCGCAAGGGAAGGCGCTTATAGGGGTGAAGCTAAGTCGGAAGACCGAGTTTGAAAAAGAATTAAGTAACAAAAATAATAGGAGGAATTAATGAAAAAATTTACCAAAAATTTATTATTAATGCTAGCACTGGTATTTGCTTTAGCAGCTTGTTCTAACCCAGGCTCTAGCCAAACTGAAGAAGATAAAACTGAAGTTCAAACTGAAGTTGAAAAAGAAAACCTTTCATCAGAAGAAACAACTGAATTATCTGAAAAAGATAATGAGTCAGAATCTAGTAATATAGGTGCTTTAACTTTTACAGATGGTGCTGGAAAAGAAATTAGTTTAGAAAAAAATCCAGAAAAAATAGTTGTTACTCAACCATCTGATGCAGAAATCCTTTTCGAAATAGGAGCTGGTGATAAAATAATTGGTCGTGGTGACTATGTTGATTATCCAGAAGAAGTAGATTCTATAAAAACAGTAGGATCTGGGGAAAATCTAAATATAGAAGAAGTTATCGCCTTAGAACCAGAGGTTCTAGTTATGGGCATGATGTCACAAACTGAAGACCAAGTAAAAAAACTTGAAGATGCAGGAATTACTGTAGTATCTACTGATGCAAACTCTTTAGAAGAAATCTATAAAAATATAGGACTTTTAGGTCAACTAACTGATAAAGAAGATGAAGCAAAAGCATTAGTAGAAGATATGAAATCAGTATTTGATGAATATAAAGAAAAAGCTAGTGAAAATGGCGAAACTCATAGCGTTTACTATGAAATTTCTCCATTAGAATTTGATTTATGGACTGGTGGTAAAAATACATTCTTTGATGAATTAGGAGAAATTGTAGGTCTAGAAAATATCTTTAATGATGTTGATGGCTGGTCAGTAGTATCTGAAGAAGAAGTTATAAATAGAAATCCAGAGTTTATAATTACATCTTCTTACCCATCTGGAGATATTGCTCCAGAAGATGAAATTATGTCTAGAGAAAACTGGAAAGGTATAGATGCAGTTGCAAATTCAAAAGTATTTTCTGTAGATAACGATGAATTTACAAGACCAGGACCTCGTCTAAGAAATGCAGTGAAGGTATTATTCGAAAATGTTTACGGAGAATAAAAAGACACCGTACCTTGTTTTTACTCTCATTACATTGTTAATCTTAATAGTTTGCATATCATTAGGAAGTGTTAGAATTCCTTTTACCGATATAATCACTTCTATCAAATATATATTTTCCGATAGTGGAAATAGATCTTCCTATGAAACTATTATATTTCAATTAAGAATACCAAGAGCTTTAGGAGCGCTGCTCGTGGGAGCATCTTTATCCTTAGCGGGAGCTGTTATGCAAGGGGTTCTTAAGAACCCCCTTGCTGATGGTTCAACTCTAGGAGTCTCAAGTGCAGCTTCTCTCGGTGCTGGTATAGCTATCGTTACAGGTTTTAATATAGCTAATATACCTTTTTCAGGAATTTTCATTCTTGCTATAGTTTTTGCCATAGCTTCTTTATGCCTGATTATTTTTTTGGCTTATAAAATAGATAAAACTGTTTCTAATAACACAATCATTTTATTAGGAATTATTTTTTCTATGCTAAGTGCCAGTGGCTTAAACCTTTTAATGATTGTTTTTAGAGAAGATATACAAAATATTTTCTTTTGGACTATGGGTTCCTTAGCAGCTACTTCTTATACAGATATAATAATTTTAACTTTATCTTTGCTCATATTTGGAAGCCTAGCTTTTAGAAATGTAGAAGAATTAAATGCATTTTCCTTAGGAGAAAATCAAGCTAGGAATATTGGAGTAGATGTTAAAAATGTTAAAAGGATTTTATTAATAGCTTCATCAATTCTTGTTGGAGTTTCAGTTGCTGTTGCAGGAAATATTTCTTTTGTAGGAATAATTATTCCCCATATATCTAGACTCATTGTCGGCCCAAATTATAAAAAATTACTCCCCTTATCATTATTCATAGGCGGATCTTTTCTTATGATTGCAGATTTGCTATCAAGAACTTTATTCTCCCCAGTAGAACTACCTATAGGAGCCATAACTTCAGCTGTTGGTTCCCTTATATTTATAATAATATTTGTGAAAGGTAAAAAATAATGTTAAAGTTACAAGAATTAAGTATAGTTTATGGAAATAGAATAATTGTTCAAGATATTAGCTTTCAGCTAAATAAAAATGATTGGAAGATGCTTGTAGGTCCAAATGGATCAGGGAAATCCTCTGTAGTCGGAGCAATATCTGGGAAAGTAGACTACGATGGGCTTATAACTTATAAAGGCGAAAACATAAAAAATATGACAGCCAAAGAAAAAGCTAAGGCAGTAGGTATTTTAGAACAACATCAATCTCCTAATTATAGCTTTACTGTTGAAGAAGTTGTGAGTTTAGGGAGATATCCTTATAGAAAAAGTGGCTTAGATCCTTATACACAAGAAGATAAAGAAAAGGTTCAATATGCCTTAGAACTAACTGGTCTTACAGAACTGAGAAATAAATCAATTTTAAATATTTCAGGAGGCGAACTTCAAAGAACTTTTCTAGCACAACTTTTTGCTCAAGATCCTAATATTTTAATTTTGGATGAACCTGTAAATCACCTAGATTTACAATACCAAGAGTCAATTTTTGGAGCTATAAAAAAATGGGTTAAAGATGGTGATAGATCAGTTCTATCTATTATCCATGACCTCTCTATTGCTAGATATTATGGCGACTCAGCTATTCTTCTTTATGACAAGAGAGCCCTTGACCAAGGGAGTATTCAAGAAGTTTTTACAAGGGAAAATTTAAAAAAAGCCTACAATATAGATGTGTGTTCCTTGATGGAGAAAAGACATAATACTTGGAAATAAAAGAAGTATAAAACCTAGGTTTTATACTTCTTTTTTTATTATAAAGCAACTGAGTCAGTTTCTTTTATTAAAATATATTCTGGATTCATTAATCTTTTTGTATCTGCCACTAAAGACTGAGTTCCAACAATACATAAAGTTTTATTATCTTTATTTAGTTTTACGGCCAAACTCATAGATTCTTCAATGCAAGAAGTTGAATAAAGATTTTCTTCTCCTATAACTTCCTTAACCTTTTCATATTGATTAATATTAAAGTGTAGAGATTTATTACGAGCCTTTGTTAATATAATTGAACTAGCAACTTCTTTAAGCTCAAGTATAGTTCCAATATAATCTTTATCATCTGGAACACCAATAATAAATAAATTATCCAAACTACCCATTTCTATAAGTGTTTCTTTAATGTGTTTTGCACATTCTCTATTTATTCCTCCATCTAAAATCATAAGAGGGTCTCTACCAATTATTTCAAACCTACCAACCCAAGTAACTTCTCTATATGCTCTTCTTAAACTTTCTATGTCAATATCTTCTCTTCCTTTAAGTTTCATTGCTTCTTTGGAAACAGTGAAAGCAAGACAAGCATTATCAGCTTGGTGGTTACCATACATATTCAGTATTAATTTTTCAATTCTTAAATCATTTTCAAGAACTATATCAAATTCAGTTCCATTAAAAGTTATTCTTGTATTTTCACAGGTAAAATCTTCACCGTAAATTTTAGCTTCTACACCTTCTTTTTCAGCTCTTTCTAAAAGTATTTCTTTTACTTTAGAATCTTGCCTTGAAAAGAAAGTTTTTTCTTGTCCTTTTTCAATTATATAAGATTTATGTTCTGCAACGCTTTGATAAGTACCACCAAGTTCTCTTAAATGCTCACTGAAAATTGGGTTTATTACAGAAATATCAGCACAAGCAGTATTTCCTTCATCATATTTTGCCCCAATACCTAATTCAATAACATTAAAATCAGTAGAATTATCTTCAAAATACCTAAGTGCAATAGCAAGAGATGTTCCAACTCTTCCTAAATAATGTTCTTTAGGCTGATTTTCCATAATGCTATCTCTTAAAGGTTTAATCTCATTTGTATATTTTATTAAATCTTCATCAGAAATAATTTCGTCATTAATTCTAATTCTTTCATTAAAACGTAGTAAATGTGGGCCAGTAAAAAGACCTACTTTATAACCTTGGCTCTCAAGTGTGCAAGCAATTAATTTAGATACAGACCCCTTGCCCTTAGATCCAGTAACTTTTATATTAAATTGTTTTTTATCAGGATTTCCTAATAATCTTAAAAGCTCCCTTGTGTGTTGAGGATTTCTAATCTTCTCATGGGGAAGGTCTACATTAATTAATTTTGCTGCACTTTGCTCCGATTCAAGGATATAAGAAACAGCCTCGTCTACTGTTAAAAATGCCATATAATCACCCTTTCAATTACTTTGTTAATTATTTAATATATTTGGGCAAAACAAAAACACCACGTCTAAATCGTATGATGTTTTGTAATTTATACATATTAAATTCTTCTACAAATATAACAGAATTATATCTAACTTGCAAGCAGAATATACTGGCTCAAGTCCCTATATCATCAAATTTAAACACATTGAATTTTAATTGTATTCTAAGTTTATCTTAATTGAGTTTTATTATTTTATAATTAAAAATTCTCATCTAATAATTAAGAGTTTATATCATATTATTTAATTTTTTTATTAATAAATCATGTGCCTGTGATAGAATAATTATAGTAATTTAAGAAAGAAGGATTTAATGAATATTATTGAAGAGTATGCAAGTAGTATAGAAAAACTTGACGATGAAAAAATTTTGAAGTTTAGAAATCACTGGGATAGTTTATTCCATGTTACAGGATCTTTAGGCGAACTAGAGGAAATATCTATTAGAATTTGTGCAATTCTAAATACTCTTCCTAAGTCAATAGATAAA
This sequence comes from uncultured Peptoniphilaceae bacterium, assembly GCA_964432945.1. GTDB lineage: Bacteria > Bacillota > Clostridia > Tissierellales > Peptoniphilaceae > CAYSPO01. The sequence goes on along the minus strand of CAYSPO010000005.1, from coordinate 14,685 downwards.
AAAGCTAGCCTTGTTATGTGTGCAGATAATGGAATCTATGAAGCAAATGTAAGTTCATCGCCAAAAGTATTAACTAAATTATTAGCAACTCAAATGGGCGAAGGCAAGTGTGCAATGAGTGTTATTTCAAAATCTGCTGGAGCTAATGTTTTTGTCTATGATTTAGGAATCGAAGACTTTGAAGCTAACGAAAATGTTATAAATAAGAGGATTTCAAATGGCACAAGAAATTTTCTTATAGAAGATGCTATGACTTACCAAGAAGCAGTTAAGTCAATAAAGATAGGAATAGATGAAGCTGAGAAATTAATAAATAAAGGCTATCAAATACTGGGAACAGGTGAACTAGGTATGGCAAATACTACGACTTCATCAATAATAATTAAAGCTTTTACTGGATTAAACCATAAAGAAATCGTAGGGCTTGGATCAGGTGTCGACTCTGTTCAATTAGATAACAAACTCAGTGCAGTAAAAAATGGATTAAATTTACGAAAACCTAATTTTGATGATCCTATTGATGTATTAGCAAAAGTTGGAGGTTATGATATTGGGGCTATGGCAGGAGTTTTTCTTGCTTCAGCTAAAAATAACATCCCAGCTGTAATCGATGGAATAATTAGTACATCAGCTGCTCTACTCGCTTATAAAATTAATCCTAATGTTAAGGATTACTTATTTGCTTCCCATAAGGCAAGAGAAAAAGGAGCAAAAGTTGCTCTAGATTATATTGGTTTAAAAGGCCCTCTGGATTTGAATATGAGATTAGGCGAAGGAACAGGCTGCCCTGTATTTTTCAAGTTAGTGGATACTGGAATTGATTGTATGAATAATATGACTAGCTTTGAAGAAGTTAATTTTGGCAACTATGCAATAAATATAAGGGATAAAGATGAAAGAGATTTTTAGCGGATTAATTCTATCAATTCAACTATTTACAAGAATACCACTTAATATAGAGATAAATTTTAATAAAAAGAATATAAATTGGGCAATGTTTTTCTTTCCTTTGGTGGGAGGATTAATAGGAGGAATAGTAAGCTTGTCCTACTATCTTCTAATGGAAAAATCTATGCTCATGGCAGGGGCATTAAGTTTTTTTGTGTATCTTTTACTTACAGGTGGCCTTCACTTAGACGGACTTTCGGATATGGTAGATGGATTTTTATCAAATAAAAACAAAGAAGAAACTATAAAAATAATGCAAGATTCTTTTATTGGAGCCTTTGGTGTGCTTTCTTTAATAAGCTACTCGATAATAAAATTTTCCCTTTACGCTAGTATTTATAAATCAAATTTGTATCTTATCCCCCTTGCTTGTATGATAGCAAGATTAGCAACTGTAAATCTTATATTTTTTTCTAAACTCGGTCCTTCAGGAGGTTTCGGAAAACTAATTAATGATTCTATTGGAAAAGATAAAAAATTTATACTTCTAACAATATTTATTATAGCAATATGTCTAAAAATAAATATCAAACTAATTATTCCTATACTCTGTGTAATTATAAATACAATGTTTCTAAATAAAATCTCTACTAAAAAAATCGGAGGAGTCACTGGAGACATTTATGGAGCAAGCACTGAAACCAATGATTTAATTTTTCTTTTTTTAGGAATATTAGTAATTTAAAAAAGCTCATCAATGATGAGCTTTTTCTTTGTATTTATTTTTTTATTACAGAAGACTTTAAGTATAGGTTTCCAAAACCATCAACCTTACCTTGAAGATCATGGCCATCTACTGTGCTATCTAAAATCTGTAAAGCTTTGACCTTAGTTCCTTGTTTGATGGTATCTTTACCTAATTTCAAATCCTGTGCTATTAAAGCATCGTCTCCATCTTTGATTTCATTACCATTTAAATCTCTTACTATTAAAGCCTCCTGAGCTTCTCTCATACTTTCTTCTGTCCACTCAAAGAAGCAAGTAGGGCAAACATAAAGGTGTCCATCCATATAGGTATATTCACCATTACATTCAGGGCAATTTGGCATTGTCATATATTTGTCCTCCTTAATTTATAATCATTGCCATTATATCCTAACAAAATAAAATATCAAGTTTGACTTTATAAAAATATTTATTTAATATAAGATTACATTCATACTAAGGATTATGAAAAATATAAACAATTTAAGGAAGAAATAAATGAATACATACAAAAAAGATTTAAAAAAAGGAATGAAAGCTGGTATCCCTATTGCGTTAGCATATTTCGCCGTATCTATGGCTCTAGGTATAAGCGCAAAAAAAGCCGGATTAAGTGTTTTTCAGGGTTTTCTAAGCAGTCTTTTAACAAATGCATCAGCCGGTCAATATGCAGGATACCAAACAATATTAAACCAAGCACCTTATTTAGAGTTAGTAATAATAACATTAATAGTAAATGCAAGATATATTTTAATGAGTATGTCTTTAAGTCAGAAACTTAAAGAAGACAGCTCTTTTCTACAACGCATTATATTAAGCTTTTATTTAACCGATGAATATTTTGGTTTAGCTATAAATCAAAAAGGTTATATAAATCCAAGAATTATTTATGGAGCAATTTTAGTTGCATCACCAGCTTGGGCCTTAGGGATAATCGTCGGGATATCTTTGGGAAATACCCTTCCCTTAAGTATATTAAATTCTCTTAGTGTTGCATTATATGGGATGTTCTTAGCTATCATAATACCTCCTTGTAAAGAGAATAAAGTTCTTTTAGGAATAGTTAGCTTCAGTTTTCTTGCTAGTTACTTATTTACAATAATTCCAGCACTCTCAACAATAACCGAGGGAACAAGAATAATAATACTGACAATAGTTATTTCTTCTCTAGCTGCGTACTTATTTCCGATAAAAGTAGGTGATACAAATGAATAACACTTATATATACATATTTTTAATGGCTATAACAACCTTTTCCACTAGAGCATTACCATTGTTTTTAATAAAAAGAAAAATAAAAAATGTCTTTATACAATCTTTTCTTTACTATGTCCCTTATATAACCTTAGCTGTAATGACATTTCCAGCTATCCTCGAAGCAACAGAATCTGTTTGGGTTGGCTTATTAGCCTTTTGCCTTGGGATTTTAGCAGCGTGGGTAAGCGGAAACTTATTTTTAGTTTCTGGTATTTGTTGCATAATAGTATTCATCTTTTCCTTTATATAAAACAAAAGAAGTAGATTGAATATTCAATCTACTTCTTTATTATAAGTAAATATTTACTAATCTAACATTATAAAATAAATAATAATTGCTATTTTTTTGCCTTTCGGTATCCTGCTTGTTGTGCCTCAGCTTCTGTGTCAAACCAAATAGTATTACTTTCAGATACACTATCATAATATTCCCCACCAGGTACATGGTAGATCTTAGAATTTGTATTACCTTTTATCTTTCCAGTAACATTTGCTTTACTATTCTCTTCTAAAGAATTAATTGTAGAATTTTCTGTTTTTACAGATCCTTCATCAAATAAACCATCTGATTTATAAAAACCTACACCACTTTCCCTAGCAACCCTCGCACTTTCCTTAAATACATCAACATATCTTACATTTGGAGGATAAGTGGATAATTGGGCATACCCTTCTCTAACAAGTTTGTCGTTAAGCATTTCTCCATTTTCTAAGTAAATATAAGCCAGATATCTTCCATATCTATCTCTTTCTTCTACATCAAACTCAATATAGACATCTTCACCCTCTATAAGATTTTTTACATACTCAGAAGCTATTTTACCTTCTGGAACATTTTTCTCTTTTTTAGGATGAACAGATTCTGGAGTATCAACTCCGATTAATCTTAAAGACTCAACCTCTCCAGATATATTAACTTTTATTGTATCTCCATCAACAACTCTTATAACTTCAGTTTTAATAAGAGGATAATTTGAAATGTTTTGGTTAACAGTATCTGAATCGTTATTTGAATCATTAATATCACTATTAATTTCGCTTAAGCTTTCACTTTCAATATTGTCAGTAATTGATTCACTATCAATAACCTCTGTATTCTCCGTAGATAATTCATTAATATAATTCTCTATATCTTCAACTTTTGAATTAATATTTTCTGACTCAGTTTTATCTGTAATTTCTGGCTCAATATCACAAGCAACTAATACAATACTTAAAGAAAAAATACATATAATAATTTTTGCCATATTATAATAGCTTTTAACCAATTTGTTTTTATCTAATAAATCTTTTTTTGTTTTTTTACTCATTTTCATTCCCTTCTATCTCAATTAAATAAGTATATGACTATTTTTTTCATTTTATCATTAGTAAATAATATTTGTTATATAAAAATATCTTATATAAAGCATTTCATTATTATAAAGTAAATCCATAAAAATATCTATCTGTTATAGTAGAACTTTATAGATTATTATACAAAAGCTTAAACTTATGGTTAATTCCTACCACTCTATCTTATCTAAACAAACAATAACAGCTTAGAAATAAGAAATGATATACAATTATATCTAATTTTGATATAATCCCATCAGTATGGAAAATCGAGGCGAAATAAATGCAATTAAAAGAATACTCAAATAAGCTCATTGAATTATACACAGAAGATTTAATGGACGAAGACTTTGTTAGCTTTTCTCTAGGTAAAATTTTAGGAGAAAGCGAAGAAGAATACCTTTTTCTTTCAATAAGTGAATATGGTTTTATTGAAAGCTTACAATTAAAAAGAAAAATATATTTAGCAGAAATTGAAGATGATACAGAATACTTAGATTACCATCATTTAAACATAGAATTTAATAAAAACTTAGGAGCCTATGATCCTTATGGCATCGAAAATCTTATAGATGACTTTATGAATTTATCCTTAACAAAAACACTAGAAAAAATCATGAATAAAAAAGATATAATCACTTTGATATTAGCCAATGACGATGATTATACAGGTAAAATACAAATGTTAGAAGATAATTTTTTAGCCTTAAGCAAAGTAGATTATACAAACGAAAAAGATAATAAAACTAAAATAATTAAATTAGATGATATAATATACTTAGATCTTGTAAGTGTAAATAATATTTTACTGAAAAATTACCTAAGTCAATAAAAAAGAGTTGGATTATAAAGCTAGTTCTCTAAGAATTATCTGCCTTATAAATATCCAACTCTTTTTTAATAAATTTCTTTTTCAATAACACAATTATTTTTTAGTTCAGAAACTAATTCCTCCAGACAATTAATAACATTCGGCCTAATATCTCCCCCTACCAATACCCTCATAATATCATTACCTACTTGAAGTCTGCCCCTAGCCATCCAAACTCTTACATAATATATCCCAGTCATTTCTTTAGCTTTTTCAATAGCTGCCTCTGTCTTTTGAATATCATAGTCAAAATCCATTCCTATTACATCTTTTGCTTCTTCATTATTTGCTCTAACTTTTTCTTTGGCAGTCTCTCTAACTACACCATTATGAAATAAATACATTCCACATTGATTGGCATCTTTATCAGCTTTTGCTTGCTTTAACCATAAATCCAAACTTTCCATAATTTCTCCTATAAATATATTTCTTAACTTTGTTAATATAAGTATTGAATACATCTTATTATATTACAAGAATAAAATAATATCATAATTATATCTATATACACCCAAGCATTATATATCTGAATAAAAAAGTCTTGGCATAAGCCAAGACTATTTTTCTAAAATACTAATTGCTTTTTTATATTCGTCTAATCTTTCTTGTTGAGCTGGTGTAAGTTTAAGTTTCTTTAATTCTTTCATTCTATTTTTAAGTACTGCCAGCTTAACTTCTCTAGCAAGTTCATTTGCCTTAAGTCTTTCTATATAGGATAAATAATCTTCATCATCTTTTATTATCAAAACATCAAGGGCTTCTAGGACATTTTCTTCAAGAAAAAATAATTCTTCAAAATCAAAGTCCGTTTCTACAACAACATCATGTAAAATAGCTACAGTTTTCGCATCGACACTTTCTACACTTGTTGCAACAGCTATTGGTATTAAAGAATAATCTTTACCTAAGCTATCTAATTTTCCATCAAACACTTCTTTCATAATGAAAAAAGATCTTATATAATTAATCATAATCCACCTATTATAGTTCCTAACTAAATATTACCTTTACTTTTATCAATAACTTTCCCAGCCTCTTTAACTAAGTCTTTAGCTGAAACTGTAGTTTTATTATATACTTTATTATATAAGGCTTTTTTTGGATTTCTTATCCAACCCATACCCTTTTTACCATAAAAAGGATTTATCATTCTTTTGATCTTTCTTTTAAACTTTCCCGTAGTTCTTGCCCTAAGAGATTTTTTTAAGTTTGGTTTTCTTACTCCAAATTTCATATTATCCCTCCTATATAAATTATACCAAACTTTAGAGATAATATATATTATATATATTTATACTAATGATAAAAATATATATATTAGTTAAAATTCAATTATTAATCATTTGTTATCCAATTTACTTTCATTAGAATCCAACTTACTTTCTCTTAAATTTGGAAATTGATAAGGAATAATCAAATCTTTAAGATTTTTATCATTTTTTAAATCAAGATTTGATAAAAGAATATCTAATATGTTTTTAGAAAGATTATCTATTTTATCTTCTGCTAAATTACTCTGAATAATGGTTTGGCTTTTATTGATATCAGCAATTATTTTATCTGCATTAAAATTTTCAATAGAGTTTTTAACTTTATTAATTTTACTTTTATAAGCAATTATATTGTTTCTATTAATATCCATAGCCTCACCCTTTATTGTTTTATAAACTAATTATAGCATTATTACACTTTATATAAGCAATTAAACAAAAAGTTCCTAGATTAATAGCTAGGAACTTTTTTTAATATCCTCTATTTATAAAATAGTCTTTAATTATTTCTGTTTCTTTACTTACTTCAAAATTTATATTATCTATAGCTCCCAAAGGTCTAATTCCCATTAGCGAGTTTGTTATAAAAGAGGACTGAAAATCACATATATCTTCTAAAGTAATATTAGTTTCTATTACTTCAAAGTTGTCTATTATAAATTGCCTAATAATGCCATTTAACAATCCTGAATCTTTAGAGGGAGTATATAATTTACCGTTATTTGTAAAAAATATATTCGACACAGCTCCTTCTGCTAAATAGCCTTTTTCATTTATAAATAAAACTTCATCAAAACCTTTATTTTTAGCTAAAGTTTTTTCCATGATATTTTCCATATAATTAAAACTTTTGTGAGCAAGGATTTTTGAAGTTGTGTTTCTTTTTACAGTGCTTAATGTTGCCTTAAATAGTTTATCTTTATCTATATCTATATAAAAATCTTTTCTAGTTTTGTATATTGTGTTTTTTTCAGAAACAAAAATATTCAAAGCACAGTCTTTTAAATTATTTTCTTTTATATAGTTTGTAACTTCATTTTCCCTAACTATTTTATCAATTGAAAAATATTTTAAGCTAGAGTTAATCCTTTCCAGATGCTGTTCTAAAAATTCAGCCTTATTTCCTATTATTTTTATAGTTTCAAAAACACCTCTGCCATGAGAAAAACCATCATCAAATAAAATAATATCTTTATCTAACATATTTAAGTATTTCTCCTAATGTATCATAGGAAATACATTGATCCGAATCAGTCATTGCTTCTTGGGGATTAAAGTGAGACTCTACCATAATGCCATCAAGCCCTGCTGCAAGGCTTGCCTTGGCTAGAGGATATACTAGATGTCTTAATCCACTTCCGTGGCTAGGATCGGCTATAACTGGTCTATTTGTCATTTGCTGAACTAGGACTGCTCCCCCAATATCTAAAACATTCCTAGTTGCACTGTCGAATGATCTTATTCCTCTTTCACAAAAAATGATTTTGTCATTTCCAGCCTGACTAATATACTCACTTGCGAAAATCCACTCATTTATAGTGGCAGAAAGTCCTCTTTTTAGAAGAACAGGTTTGTCAACTTTTCCCAGCTTTTTAAGAAGTTCATAGTTATACATATTTCTTGCTCCAACTTGGTAAATATCAACAAAATCGTACATATCGTCAATATATTCCTCGCTTGTAACTTCTGAGATTACTGGCAAGTCATACTTATCTCCTGCTTCTTTCAAAAATTCTAGTCCTTCAAATCCTAAGCCTTGAAAATCTCTTGGGTTAGTTCTTGGCTTAAAAGCTCCACCCCTTAATATATCAACACCTAAATTTTTCAAATTTTCAGCCTCAATTAATATATGCTCTCTAGACTCAATTGAACAAGGTCCAGCTATAATAATCTTTTTATCTAAACCAAATTCTATTCCATTATTTAATTTTACTGTTTTCTTTTTATTTATCTCCACTACTACATTTCTCCTGAATTTTCGATAGGAATTTCTTCATCTAAATTCCCCTTATAATACTCCATAAAAGCACCTAAAGCACCTTTTGCTTTAAGTAATATTTCTTGAAACTCATCTTCTGCCACTGACCCATCTATTATAGCACCACCAACACCTATGCTCGCTTTATCTTTTTCTATAACTGCTGTTCTTATAATAATATTTAAATCAAGAGTTTTACAGTTTGATATATAGCCTATGGAACCAGAATAAGGACCTCGAGCAGATTTCTCTAGGCTTTCCAAAATCTCTAAACTTTTCTCTTTTGGCACACCTGTCATTGATCCCCCTGGTATTAAAGCTTCAATTAAATCAAATAAATCTTTTTCATCATCTAATCTACCTTGGATACTAGTTACTAATTGGTGTAGAGTTGTATAGGTTTCAACATCTAAGAATTTGCTTACCTCAACTGTACCAGCTTGGCAAACTTTAGATAAATCTCCTCTTAAACTATCTATTACCATTATATTTTCTTCTCTTGTTTTTCTATTATTTTTAAGTCCGTCAATTAATCGTTGGTCTTCTTCTTCATTTAATCCTCTTCTAACTGTACCCTTTATCGGCTTAGACTCAACAAGTTTATCTCTATCCAATTTTATAAATCTTTCCATAGATGAAGATGCTAGAGATACATCTTTAAAATTAATTAAAGCAGTATAAGGAGCAGGGCTTAATTTTCTTAAAATCTTATAATAACTATTTGCATCTATTTTATCTTCTATAATAAGTTTGGTTGTAAGGCAAATTCCATATGCTTGTGAATTCTTTATAAGCTCTTGGCATTTATTTATATCATCAATATATTCATCTTTTGATTTTTCAAAATAAAAACGTGGATATGCTTTTTCTTCAAAAGAAGCTATCTTTGATTTCTTATCAGAATTTATTTTTTCTAAAATTTCTTCTTGCCAATCTAAATCATCAGAATAAGAAAGTATATATAACTTATCTTCTAAATGATCATATACTAAAGCCCTATCAGAATACATTAAATATGCATCTGGTAGATTTGACTTGTGTATTGATTGGTATCCTGATAATTCTTTAAGTTCATATCCAAGATATCCGACATATCCTAATTGAAAATCAAATTCTAAATCTCTAATAGCTTCCACAAAATTCATATTCTCTCTTAAATAAGAAAAAATATCTATATTTTCAAATACTTCTACTTCGCCATTAAATTTTTCTACTATAAGTTTATCATTTATAGAGTATTTAATAAAATGACCTCTTTTATCACTTGCAGTAGCTAAAATAGAATACCTAGAGAGTCCTTCAACTATTTTACTTGAGTCTAACCACATTAGATTTTTATCATCTTCTTTAAGAGAATAAAAAAGTTTTTCCGTATCAAATGAGCCTTTCTCAACTCTATAATAAAGAAATTCTTTACCTGTTGAACTTAACTTTAAAAAGTTTCTAAGTAATATATAAGAATTTTCTGTGCAAACAGAATCTAGCTGAAATTGTAAGCAGTAATGATTTTTATTCTTATCTTTTATAGCCATAACATGGCCATCTTCAGCCCAAGCGATAATTTCTATATCTTTTAATTCTTTATCTTCACAAGCTAGACAATGATATCTAACTATTTTAGAATTATTTTCTATTCCTGTAAATATTTTATCATCTTTGAAACTAAGCTGACTTTCTTTGGCAAAAGCACTAGGACTATTTATAATGTTTCCACCATTTTTATTATATAAAACAGTAGTCATTACCCCTAAAGCTAAAATAGGACAATCAAATTCATCAAAAAGCTTAGCGGAAATTCCAAAATCATTTTTATAAGTTCCTGATCCTGATGAAATTATTATATTGTCGAAATCTAAATTCTTAACTTCATCTATTGTCATTTCATCATTTTTAATTAAATAGGGCTTTTCCCCAGTAAGTTCCCAAATCATATGGTAGATATTGTAAGTATAAGAATCATAATTATTAATTATTAAAGTTTTCATTTTTTCATCCTTTCATAGAAACTCAAGAAAAAAAGCCAACCCTTAATCGGGTTGGCTCTTTCGAGATGTAGTTCCGTGTTTGCTATTTATTTAATTAAATTATATCATTAAAAAATAAAAAATCCAATACAAAAGATTTTATTATATAATAGTAAATATAAATTAACTTCCTTATATGTAAATCAATATAATAGAAGGAGGAATAATATGACACTAGAAATTAAATTTAAAGAAGTAAAAATACCAAAAGAAAAGTATAAGTTAAAATGTCCTTATCCTATGGAAGCTGACAGAATTGTTATCCATAATACTGCAAATTCAGCATCAGCCTTAGAAGAAGCTAAATTTAGCTCTCGAAACGATTGGGAAGTTAGCTCACATTTTTATGTTGATGAAAAAGATTTTGTAAAATCAGTAGATATTAATCGAAATGCTTGGCATTCAGGTGATGGAGATTTTGGATGCGGAAATAGAAAGGGAATTTGTATAGAAATTTGCAGGAGTACATCAGATCTAGAAACTTTTCAAAGAGCTGAAAGAAATGGAGCAATCCTTACAGCCTATTTATTAAAAGAGAAAAACTGGGATATAACAAAAATTAGCAAGCACCAAGATTATTCTGGAAAATATTGTCCTCATAAAACCTTAGACTTAGGCTGGGATAGATTCTTAGATATGGTTAAGAGTGAGTACAACAATCTAGAAAGAAGATGTGAATATGCTCTTTGCTATTTTAATGACGGTGATCAGGCCCTTGCAGAAGCTATGCTTTCTGTAATTGGAAAAAATAATATTCTAGCTAAAACTACTGATGCTAGCCATATTAAATGCAAAACAAAAATACAAATAGGGGCCTATCCCATAAAGGATACAGATATAAGATTAGCAGGCGAAAATAGAATGATGACTCTCAATGAAATTAATAAGTGGATTCAAAAAACTTTTAGTGAGAAATAAAAAATTAAGTTTCAAAGTTTTTATGATATAGTATTACTAATTAATATAATTAGGGGGTTAGAGTGAAGGCAATTTTTGTTAATTCATATGGTAAGTCTAAAAAAGTAAAACTCGGCTTTTCTTGCACAACTTTTTTCTTTGGGTTTCTTGTTCCCTTAGTTAGAGGGGATTTTAAGTGGTTTATAATTCTATTTTTGTTAGATGCAGTATTTGGTATTCCCTCTTCAGGAATTGGATCTTTTATTATAAATATTATTTTTTCATTTAACTATAATAAATATTATATCCAAGAACTTTATAAAAAAGGTTATTACCCAATCGAAGAACATGATTATGCAGTAAGACAATACATATCATAAGAACCTAGTATGTTTTCAGCAAAGCTGAAGACATACTTTTTTTGTTCCCAATTATATATCTAAACCTTTTATATATATTTGGTATATATGCTATAATATTACTAGGAATGCAAGACAAAACAAGGAGGAAGAAAATGAGATTTGGTGACAAGCTGAAGAATATTTTCGACGCTTTAGGACTCTCTTATTCAGATATAAGCGAAGCCACAGGCCTTGATGAAGGTCAGCTTTTTGATGTAGTAAATCATAATATATCTCCGACCGTTGAGACTTTAGACATTTTATCATACCTTGTAGGCCAAGACTTATATGCCCTTTATACCAAATCCCTATCTGATAAAGATATATTTGATTTCATTGAAAATGTTGACGAAAAAAATGTCAACTTAGATTTTAATAATGAATATGAAATCAAAGTAATTGAAAAAAAACTTGAGCAGATGGAGGAAGATGGGGAAAATTTAGCAAAGATTAACTACACAAAAAAGCAATATCACAGACTCTATGCTAAAAATTTAATGTATTACCACAATAATTATACAGAAGCAATTGACTATATAAGCTATTACCTCAAATATCAATACGATATAAATATTCTAGAAGATGATATACAAGCTATTCATCCAGTAGATGGTAGGATTATACTTTTACTTATTGAATCTTTATTGGCAATCGGTCAATACAATAAAGGTCTTGAAATCTTAAAAAGACTCACCCACTGTAAATCTTTAAGCGATTTAATGGAAATAAAATGTATAAATCTTATAGCAGAGATTTATGAAGGATTAGCTAAGCCGAAAGAATCTTATCAATTTGCAGAATTAGGAATTGAGCTTTCAATCAAATATAATATTAACGCCCTTATGCCAGATCTTCTCTTATGGAAATCTCTCGCTGAGATTTCCATGGGTATGACAGGAGCTAGAGCATCAATAGATTTAATGATGAGGTTTACTAGAATTTTAAGAAATGACGCAAATCTAGAAAGAAATGTGAGAATTTTCAAAGATAAATATGGAATAGATATAATGAGACCAGGTGGCTTTAAATCAAATAATGAAGTTAAAATATAAAAGTGTCATTTCTTTTCAAAGAAATGACACTTTTTTTGTTGTATTAGAAAACAAAATTTCCATTTTCAAAGATAATAAATTCGCTTCCGTCTTGCTCTATACCAACGATTGAAAGACTATCGCTTCCCACCATAAAGTCTTCGTGAACTGCAGAGTCATTTACTCCAAGTTCAACTAATTCTTCATCTGTTTTGTCTTCCCCACCTTTTATAGTAGTAGGATAAGCCTTACCAAAAGCAAAGTGACAAGATGCATTTTCATCAAATAAGGTATTAAAGAAAATTGTTTTAGCATTTGATATTGGAGAGTCATGAGGTACAAGGGCTACTTCTCCAAGTCTTTTAGCTCCTTCATCCATATTTAATAAAATATCTAGAGTTTCTTGGCCTGATTCTGCCTTATAATCAACTAAAAGTCCATCTTTAAAAGTTAAGTCCATTCCCTCAATTAAAACACCATTGTAGCTTAATGGTAATGTAGATTTAAGTCTACCGTTAACATTGTTTCTATCTGGGCATGTATAAATTTCTTCTGTTGGCATATTAGGAACAAATCTTGTTCCATTTATATTTGTAGCCTTTGCTTCTCCCCAGATATGATTTTTAGCTAATCCAACTGTTAAATCAGTTCCATTATCTGATTTATATACTAGTTCTTTTAAGTTCTTTTCATTTAATATTTTAGCTCTTCTTCCAAGAGTAGTTAAGTGTTCTTCCCATTTTTCAATGGCATCTCCACTTCCATTAACTCTTGTAAATTTGAAAATATCTTCCCACATTCTATCTTTCGCTTCTTGGCCTTTTAAGTCAGGATATACTTTTTCTGCCCAAGCGACAGTTGGAACAGAAACAACTATCCAAGAACAAATATCGTTCATTGTATATTTCATTAAGTGCTTGGTAGCTTTATTTCTTGCTTCTTGAGCCATCTTTATTCTATTAGGATCAACATCTTTAAGAAGTTCTGGATCTTCAGCATAAATTGAAATCATAGTTACATCATTTTTATAGTAGTATTCTAATTCATCTACTGTAAAGCCATGAACTGTTTTCAAAACTTCTTCGTCTGCATGTAAATATCTTTCTTTTGTAGAAAAGTCATCTATCCAATTTATCTTAACTTCACTTGCTCCTCTTTCATAAGCATATTTAACTAGAAGTCTAGCAAACTCAGCTTCATCTACGGGACAGCTTATTTTAACAGGTTTACCTTCTTGAACATTAGCACCAAAGTTAACTATTAACTTTGCATACTCATCTAATTTTTTTTCGAAATTTTCCATTTTTCCTCCATATTAGTAAAATATAATCACTTATTAATTTTATTTTATCATATATCATCTACTAAAATAATATATTTATTTACTTTCATAAGTTTAGTTTTCCTATCTAATGTTATATTAGTAATCCCTATGTTACTAGTATGAATTAAGGGTAAGATTGTTGTAGATTATATATAAATATTTCATGGAGGTATTAATGGAAAAAGTTGCTATTGTTGGTATGGGTTCTTCTGGTATGGCTGTGTTAGCAGCATATGAAAAAGAAGTAGATCCATCACTTATATCTATTGACTGCTATGATTCTTCTCATAGTATGGGAAGAGGTTATCCTTATAGAGATGATTCAAAACATCTTCTCTTAAATCTAAAGACAAGAAAATTATCTTATGATTATGAAAATAATGATGACCTAGCTGATTGGTTAGATGATGAAGGTATAGAAAAACCTGTTTATACTCCAAGACCAATTTTTGGAGAATATACAAAGTCAAGAATGAAGGAAAGTGCTAAGAATTTTGAAGCTAATTTAATTGAAGAAAAGATAATAAGAATAGATAAAAATGGAAATAGTTGGGAACTTGAAACTGAAAACGGAGAAACTAGGACATATGATAGAGTTCATTTATGTTTCGGAGAATTAAACCAAAATGATTACTATAATTTA